>DNHM01000070.1 GCA_003485885.1 Acidimicrobiaceae bacterium | reverse complement strand
CGGACTCTGTCCGCGTCAGCTGTGGTGTGCAACCGAGCGGCACCGATCACGACTGCTCCCCCTGGTGCCACCCTGGCAGCCAACGCCTTTGCTGTCCCCGAGAAGTCATGCCATACCCATTCAGCCCCGATACACACCGCTATGTCAGCCCGGTGCTGTGGGTAGAAGTCGCGGGCTTCGCCGAGCACCCACTGCAACGTGCCGTTGGGCGCTCGAACCGGGGTCTGGGCGGCCGCCGACGCGATCATCCACGGGGACAGATCAACGCCCGTGCCGCTGATCTCACGCTGCGCAGCCATTCGAAACAGGACCTCGCCATACCCACACGCCATGTCAACCACATGATGGCCAGCATCCGGTTCGGTCGCCTCGACAACTTCGTCGAGTTGAGCACTGGTCATCGGGTTGCAGATCTGCATTGAGTGATGGAGCGCCTCGAAGATCTCGAACCGCTGCCACACATCCTCGACATCGGTGCCAGGGCGGATCTCGACCGCTGGGCCGAGGGTGGGGCGTCGGACGCTGCTATCCAAACCGGCGATAACTAACCCTCGAGTAGTGCCGCTGCTTCGAGGGCCGCGTAGGTGAAGATAAGGTCGGCACCGGCGCGTCGGAACGAGGTGAGACTTTCGAGCAGGCAGGCGTCGTAATCGATCCACCCATTCGCTCCCGCCGCTTTGAGCATCGCAAACTCACCGCTGACTTGGTACGCCGTGACCGGCAAGGTCGTGTTGTCGCGAAAGTCGCGGATGACATCGAGGTATGGCATGCCTGGCTTGACCATGACCCAGTCGGCACCTTCGAGTTCATCGAGTCGTAGTTCGCGGAGTGCCTCGCGGCGATTTGCCGGATCCATCTGATACGTCTTCTTATCGCCGCCGCGAGGTTCGCTATCGAGCGCCTCGCGGAAAGGACCATAGAACGCGCTGGCATATTTTGCGCAGTAGCTATTGATCAGTACATGTTCGTGACCAGCCGCGTCGAGCGCATTGCGGATGGCTCCAATTCGACCGTCCATCATGTCGGACGGCGCTACCACGTCGGTGCCAGCGTCGGCTTGGGCGACCGCCATAGCAGCCAGAATCTCAACGCTTTCATCGTTCACGATGTTGCCGTCGACCACAACGCCGTCGTGACCGTCGGAGCTATACGGATCGAGTGCCACATCCGTAATGACCAAGAGCTCAGGAACCGCGGCCTTGATCGCTCGTACAGCCCGTAAGTTCACATTGTTGGGATCGGTGGAGTGGGTCCCGTGTGTGTCCTTCTGGTCATCGGGAAGCGCCGGAAACAAGGCGATACCTGGCACGCCAGCTTCGGCAACGGCTTCGCAGTGTTTGACCATGAGATCAATTGACAGTCGGGCTTGGCCTGGCATGGACGCAATGGGCGTGGACTCACCTACGCCCTCCTGGACAAACAACGGGAGGATCAGGTTGTGCACCCCGAGATCAGTCTCGCGAGCCATGGCACGAATCGCTGCGGTGCTTCGGTTTCGACGGGGCCGTTGCTGCATGGCTAAACGATAGCTCCCCGACGGCATGACCAGATATGGCCGACCACTATCCTGTCTTGGCTAATGCCGGTGACCCAGGGCAACTCACGGAGAGCGCGACGCCATGGGGGCTGAACGAATCGTCGCAAGAACGGGCAGCCGACCGGTTGCTAACGTCCGGTTATGGATCCGGTGAACCGCACGAACACACGCTTGTGTGGCCTCGTGCAGGAGCTCGATGACAAACTCGCTGCCTCGCGCACGCGAACCCAGGCGGGGATCGATCCGGTTGCCATCGTCCGCAGCGAGCGCAAGGTACCGGCATGGCTCGGCTTCGCTGCCGTCACGTTGCTCGGCATCGGTATCGGTGCGGTGGTCGTGCGCCCGTGGCAGGAACGGTGTTCGTATGATCCAGACGTGTGTGCTGTTGCGCAACTAGATATCGACGCCCTTCGCATCACCATTCCCTATTCCGAGGTGATAGCGACATTGCCCAACATCGATGCGCTCGACCCCAACGATGAATTGACTGCTGGTGACATCTTTGCGATGGAGCGGTTCGCCCATCTCAACTTCGCAGAGCTATTAACCGACGAAGACATAGATCGTTTGCTTCGCGCCTCTGATTAAGTTAAACGGCCACTCTCTGGGTTCGAAGACACCCGGCCTTCTAAGGTCTGGATATGGACCTGTATGAAGCAATGCGCACCACCCCATCGTGCCGATACTTCACCGACGACCCGCTAGACGACGAAATCCTGCACCGGATCTTCGACCATGCTCGTTTTGCGTCGTCCGGCGGCAATCGTCAGGGGTGGCGCACCATCGTGGTGACCGATCCCGAACTCAAGCGGCAGATCTCTGAGCTTCATGCCAAGCAGTGGAACGTCTATCTCGATCATGCCCGCGACGGTGTTGTTGGCTACCAGACAACCGATGCCGCCACAAAGATGGACTCCTACAGCCCAGCGCAGCAACGGCTGACACGCACCGATGACTTCGCAAAATCATTGGCTAATGTTCCTGCGCTGCTGGTCTGTTGCGTCGAGCTGTGGACGCTCGCCGTCACGGATAAGGACCTCGATCGTCAGAGCATCGTTGGCGGAGGTTCGCTCTACACCTTTGTTCAAAACGTGTTGCTGGGGTGTCGCAACGAAGGACTTGGCTCTGCGCTGACGACCTTGCTCGCGGCCGAAGAAGCAGCCGTCGCTGAACTCCTGGGTCTCCCCGACGAAGTCGCTGTTGGAGCGCTGGTGGCGGTCGGATGGCCCGTACCCGAGAAGCAATACACCAAACTCAGTCGTAAGCCGGTTGAAGAGGTGGTGTTCCGGAATAGTTATGGCAACCCGTTCGAACTGGACTGATCCGTTATCGCACCCTTTTGTGGCGAGTTAGCTCGTCTGACGAAAGCTACGGTGAGTCAGTGGCACGGTTGAAGTTCCCGGCACTCTCGCAGTTGCCAATCTCGCTCGCTCCCCCGCGGATCACCACCACCGATGTCATCGCTGGCGCCAGCGTGGCCATGGTGCTCATTCCTCAGTCGCTCGCCTATGCCGAGCTCGCTCAGCTTCCTCCTTACATCGGCCTGTATGCGTCGGCCTTTCCGTTGCTTGTTTTTGCGCTGCTGGCATCGTCGCCGTACCTTCAGACCGGTCCGGTCGCCGTGACCAGCCTGCTCACGATTGCGGCGTTGCCCGAGGTCCCCCCGACCCAATTGCCTGCGATCGCTGCGCTGATGGCGTTTATGGTTGGGGCACTACGCGTCATCTTTGGGTTCGCCAGACTCGGTCATGTTGTGCGGCTTATGAGTACGCCGGTCGTCATGGGGTTTACCTCGGGAGCTGCAATTGTCATCATGTCGTCCCAGCTGCCTAAGGCCCTTGGTGCCCAGCCTCCAGATGGCGGAGTGTTGTGGCAGGCAGTCTGGTCGATTGGACACCCGTCTGGTTGGTCGTGGTCGGCGGTCGCACTCTCGTTGGTAACCGTCTCGTTGTTTATCGGTGGTCGAAAGATCAGCCCGTTCTTCCCCGGAGTCCTGATCGCCGTCATTATCGGCGTGTTCTATTCACGAACCAGCGGTTACAGCGGCGTAACCGTCAACGAGGTCCCCGAAGGGCTGCCGCCGTTCAGCCTTGACCTGCCCTGGGATCAGATCCCGACGTTGTTGCTTGGTGCGGTCATTATCGCTCTGGTTGGTTTCGCAGAGCCAGCATCGATCGCTCGAACGTTCGCCAACGAAACCGGTGAACGTTGGGACTCGAACCAGGAGATGGTGGCGTCGGGTGTCGCCAACTTTGTTGCCGCTTTTTCCGGCGGTTACCCCGTTGGTGGCTCGTTCTCCCGAAGCTCCATCAACAGGTTGGCAGGTGCTCGAACCCGCTGGAGCGGCGGTGTCACCGGCCTTATTGTTCTCGCGTTTCTTCCATTCGCCAGTGTCCTTGAGCCTCTGCCCACTGCCGTTCTCGGAGCGATCGTCCTCGGCGCAGCGTCGTCTCTCGTGAAACCGACTCGGCTCGTTCGTTTATGGCAGCGCAGCAGGACCCAGGCGTTGTTGGCGTGGTCGACCACGGCTGCGACCCTGTTCTTCACGCCCCGGGTCGAACGTGCCGTGGTGCTGGGTGTTGTATTGACCTTCGTCGCTCATCTGTCACGCAAGTTCGCGATGCATCAGACCACCGCCGACGACGGATCGGTCACGGTGAAGCCGGTTGGCCTGCTGTGGATGGCCACCGATCAACAATTCGAGCAGGGGCTGCACGACGCTGCTGCGGCCTCGACCAGTGGCGTAACCGTCGATTTTTCCCGCACACCGTTTCTGAACGCATCGGCCATCGATGCAATGAGTTCGGTCGCTGAGGAACTTGAGACCAGAGGCCACTGTCTCGACTGGAGTCATCCGCCTGTGGGCAGCGAACGTATGCTCAACGGCGTGCAAAAGAACGCCTAGATTGTGGGTTGGTTGGCTGCAGGGCGCTCGTTGGTTAGAGAACCGGTCGACGGGCGCCGACGTTGGTTGCCGTCTCAAACTGCTTGGCGATCTCGAGCAGAGCCCGATCAGATCGGGGCGGCCCAACGATCTGCAAACCAATCGGAAGGCCATCCTCGGTGAATCCGGCCGGCACGGAGATCGCCGGGCAATTCATGATCGTGACATCGGTGACAATACGCATCCATTCGATGTAGGTCTGCAACTCGACGCCATTGATCTCGGTGATGTACTCAGTCTTGACATCGAACGGTGGCACTTGTGCAACCGGACAAAGCAGGAAGTCGTAGTCCTCAAAGAACGTCACGGAACGCTGGTACAACTCGCCCCGAAGCTTCCACGCCTTCATGTTTTCGGCCATCGGCATTTCCATGCCACGGCGGACGTTCCAGCGAACGGTCTCCTTCATCTTGTCGCCAAACTTTTCGATCAAGCCGCTGTAGCTCGTAGCGAAACTCCATGCTCGTAACGTGTCGAACACGTAGCCGGCTTCGGTCAGATCAGGACATGCATCTTCGACACAGTGTCCGAGACCATCAAAGACCTGAGGAACGTGGGCAAGAGCGGCGGTGACGTCGGGGTGTACAGGCAAGCCGCCAAGATCGGGCGCCCAGGCAACCCGTAACGTCGACGTCGGCTCAGCAATTGGTGGAGCGAAGAAGATGCCTGGCGTCTCGAGCGCGATTGGGTTCCGAGCATCTGGCCCCGCCTGAGCTGCCAAGAGCAAAGCGCAATCATCTACCGAACGAGCCATAGGGCCTTCGGTCGATAGATAACTCCACGGATTGGCCTTCGGCCACGCTGGCACTCGTCCGGGCGATGGCCGGAGCCCAACAACATTGCAGAATGATGCCGGGTTACGCAGTGAGCCGCCCATATCGGACCCATCGGCAATGGGAACCATCCCGGTCGCAAGCGCTACCGCTGCTCCGCCGCTGGAACCGCCGCAGGTCCGAGTGGTGTCATACGGGTTCACTGTTTCGCCGAACACCGCGTTGAAGGTTTGAGACCCTGCCCCGAACTCTGGCGTGTTCGTCTTGCCCATGGTTACGGCGCCAGCGTCGACGGCACGTTCCACGATGAGGTCATTTTTGGTTGGGACATGGTCCGCCATCAGTGGGGAACCATGGGTGGTGCGGATGCCCGCGGTATTCGCCAAATCTTTGTGTGCGATGGGCAACCCATGCAGTAGGCCCAGTTCCTCACCCGCCGCTTGTCTCCTGTCGGCCTCAGCTGCCATGTTCCGGCCATGCTCGGCGGCGATCGTCACGATCGCATTCACTTTGGGGTTGACCTCGGCGATGTGGTCAAGGTGTGCATCAAGCACCTCGGATGCTGACACCTGGCCGGTCTTCATCATCGCGGTGAGATCTACCGCTGACTTCCATACAAGTTCCGCATCGGTTTCCACGGGGCAACGCTAACCACTCTCACGGCTCGACGGGTAACATAGTCCCCGAAACCGCAGTCACAACGGGTGCGTGCGGGCTACAAGGAGTTACAAGCGATGGCAGTTTCGGTTGGCGACAACATCCCCGACGTTGAAGTTCGTGTGCTCGGCGACGATGGCGCCCCTACGCCTGTGCAGACCGGCGACGTGCTCGGTACCGGCAAGGTCGTTCTGTTTGCAGTCCCTGGTGCATTCACCCCAGGTTGTTCCAAGCTTCACATGCCTGGTTTCGTGCAGAACGAGGCTGAACTCGCTGCCAAGGGTGTGGACAAGGTTGTCTGTATTTCGGTGAACGATGCTTGGGTGATGGGTGCATGGGGCGAAGCTCAGGGTGCTGCCGACATCATGATGCTCGGTGACGGAAACGGCGAATTCACCGAGGCCATGGGCCTGACCAGTGACAAATCAGGCGCCGGCATGGGTAGCCGGTCACGTCGTTACGCGGCGATCATCGAAGATGGCGTTATCACGAGCCTCGACGTCGAAGAAGGCGGCGGCGTCGACGTCTCCAGCTGCGAAGTCGTCATCTCCAAGCTCTAGCGAAGCATCAGTTAGCCGGCGAACGAGACATTTTGTTCAGCTAGGCAAACAGAATCGAGTCCGTGGCCGGTGCCCGTCACCGGCCACGTTCGCGTCCAGGCATCTGTAACGCTCACACCGCGGTATGCGCGGCCTCAGGCTCACAAATGTGGTCTTGGCGGGGCCTCGGTGACAGCAGCCATTGCTGCGCCGACGATGCCGGCATGGTTGCGGAGCTGTGCTGGGAGAAGTTCCGCCCGGGTGGCAAGTAGAGGCGCGAACTCGTCGAAGTCCTTGCTGATGCCGCCACCGATGATGAACCCATCCGGTGAGACGAGGTCTTCGAGTTTGCCGATGTAACGCTCTAGCCGCACTGCCCATTCGCTCATCGATAACCCTTCGGCCTTCTTGGCCCGGCTGGTTGCATGTCCTTCGGCATCGACACCGTCGATCTCGATATGCCCAAGCTCGACGTTGGGCAGTAACCGACCACCGTGAAAGATAGCGGTACCGAAACCCGTTCCGATGGTGAGCATAAAGACGACGCCGTCGCGTCCGCGGCCGGCCCCGACCCGCATCTCAGCTACCCCTGCAGCATCAGCATCGTTGATCATCGTGACCGGTGTGTTGGCGGTACCGAAGAGTTCCGCAGCATCGACGCCGACCCAGGACGGGTCAAGGTTGGCTGCGGTCTCGATCACGGCTTTCTGTCGCACAACGCCTGGGAACGTGCATCCAATCGGTCCAGTCCACGCGAAGTGAGCGACCAAGTCAGCGAAGACTGAAGCCATGGCCTCGGGAGTAGCGGGTTGCGGTGTGGGGATGCGGAATCGGTCCGTGATCATTTGGCCTGCCACCGGGTCAACGATGGCGGCCTTCATTCCTGAACCACCGATGTCGACGCCCAGCACGTAGGTGGGGTCAACGATGGGATGGCTCACAGGGTCCTCGTGCACGGCAGACAAACTAACCAGGTTCGGTAGTTAACGTTTGCCGTATGCGCCAACTTTCTTGGCCAGCTGGTTTCAGATATCAGTGATGGTTAGCGCGCCACGTTCGGCAAACCCACGCAGCAGTTCGGTTGCACGTTGAGAGGTTGCCAACTGGCTGGCCGTGTCGCCATTACCGCCACCGGCAGCAACAACATCGACATTGATGGTGTCCGCCTCACGAGACGCCATGACGATCTGGCCGTTCGTTGCACCCGAAGTTGCAATGAACCGCTCGCCAACAAGTACGAAGAAACCGGAGCCGCCAGCTCGAAACTCGAATCCGCCAACCTCCAGTAAGTAGTCGTGGAGCTTTCGCAGGTCGGTGTCGGCCACCTCTTGAATCTCGAAGGAGCGCACGTGCATGATCGCACTGTAAACAGCGTCGCCCGATGCTGCACCGCGCTGGT
>DNHM01000494.1 GCA_003485885.1 Acidimicrobiaceae bacterium | reverse complement strand
CGTTCAGAACCCTCGGTGATCGAAATCGACAATGAGAAGGCTCTTGGCTGGCTCAAGAACGGCGCAAAGCCGACTGAGCGAGTCCAGAAACTGCTTGCGGTTAGTGGGGCTTGGTCGGAATTCACCGGCGAAGCAGCACCAGCGCCGTATGCCATCGACGCTCCAGCAGCTGTCGCTGCTCCTGTCGATGACGACAGCGCCGAAGACGCCGCCGACGCTTCCGCCGACTCCGGCGAAGAAGAATGAGCGCCGACTTGGCACCAGAGGCTCAAGATCTCTTGCGCCATGTGGTTGCATCCATCGTCGAAAACCCCGACGCGGTGAGCATCGACGTCAGCGAAGACGATGACACGATTCGTTTCGATGTCAGCGTCGGCGACGGCGACATGGGCCGAGTCATTGGTAAGCGCGGTCGCACCGCACACGCTATTCGTGCCCTCGTTCGTGCCGCAGCCGCCAAGGATGGCGCCTCGGTCGACGTCGAATTCGTCGACTAGGGGTAGTTCGCCTTTGCTCCGCAGGCTCCGCAAAGGCTGTCCGAGCTTCCTGCTCCACGGTCCCGCAAAGCTGGCGTAGCCCGATCTATTTCGGCTCAGGCCGAGTTTGAAGGACCCGGCAGCATGCGACTTGAAGTTGGCAAAATCGATAAACCCCACGGCGTCTATGGCGACGTGGTGGTCACGCTCTTGAGCGACCGCACCGAACGTCTCGACGTCGGTGCGGTTTTGTTTCGTGACGACGGGTTCCAATTCACGGTCAAGAAGTCACGACCACACCAGCATCGTTTCATCGTGGAGTTCGCCCAGATCAGGGGCCGCGAAGCGGCTGAGGCAGCCCGTGGCATCATGTTGTTCGGTGACCCCATCGATGATCCCGACACTGTCTGGGTCCACGATCTGATCGACGCCAGCGTGATCGACCTCGACGGCAACGAGCTTGGCGAGGTCGAGTCGGTGCTCGAAAACCCAGCGAGCGACATTCTGGTGCTGCGGGATCAGAAGCTCATTCCGCTCACGTTCTTTGTTGAACAACGAGGCGATGGCACGATCGTCGTGGATCCGCCCCATGGACTCTTCGATCCCATCGATGACACCGATGAGTGACCCTCTCCGGATCGATGTCTTTACCGTCTTCCCATCGCTGATCAGCAACTTCACTGGCGAGTCGCTGCTTGGCAAGGCCCAAGAGAATGATCTGGTTGAGATCAACGCTCACGATCTACGCAAAGAGGCCGTTGGTCGCCATAAGTCGGTCGACGATGCGCCGTTCGGTGGGGGAGCGGGCATGGTGCTCATGCCCGAGCCGATCTTTGCTGCAGTCGAGTCCGTGGATGCGCCACGGCCGCTGCTGCTCATGAGCCCAAGTGGCCGAAGCTTCGATCAGGAGATGGCGCTGGAGTTGGCTGCGTCTGGAGGTTTCTCGATGTTGTGCGGGCGTTACGAAGGCGTCGACGAACGCATCGCAACCGAGCTGTGCGATGGCGCGGTCTCTATTGGAGACTTCGTCCTAGCCGGGGGTGAGGTCGCAGCGTTGGTCATTATCGAAGCTGTCGCCCGACTCGTGCCCGGTGTTATGGGCAACGACGATTCTGCAGGCGATGAATCGTTCATGACTGGGCTGCTTGAGTATCCCCACTACACCCGTCCGGCCGAGTTTCGGGGCATGGAGGTGCCGCCGGTGCTTCGCAGCGGTGATCATGGCAAGGTCGAACGGTGGCGCCGAGCCCAGGCCCTAGCCCGCACGATAGAGCGCCGACCCGACCTGATCGAAGCTCGCGGCGGTCTCACCCCAGCCGACAAAAAACTCCTCTCAGAATTCGATCTCAACGCAAATTAGGAGCCACAGGTACCTAATGCGTCCATGACGCTCCTAATTTGCGTCATCGAGGCCGAATGCTGGGTCGGGGCGATATGATGATTGGCTGTAGTGCCGGGCGTCCCCGGTCAGTTTCTTCCGGAGTTTGTTATGCAGCCCACCGACTTCATCGACAAGGCAAGCCTTCGCGACGACATCCCTGACTTTGGTCCGGGTGACACGCTCAAGGTGCACGCTCGCGTGGTCGAGGGCAACAAGGAACGCATCCAGGTGTTCGAAGGTGTTGTCATCAAACGCCAGGGTGCTGGCCTACATGAGACCTACACCGTGCGTAAGGTCAGCTTTGGTGTTGGCGTAGAGCGGACCTTCCCAGTGCACACGCCGATCGTCGAGAAGATCGAGCGCACGATTCGGGGCGACGTTCGTCGAGCCAAGCTTTTCTACCTGCGTGACCGCGTTGGCAAGGCTGCCAAGGTCAAGGAACTCCGCGACTTCTAGTCCGAGCAGCCAGTAGTACCTGCTGGTGTTTCAGCCTTAGAACGCTCCTTCGATTATTTGTACGCGCCCGTTCACCACCAGGGCGACATCGAACCGGACTCGACCGCTACTGGGGTGCTCATCGAGCCAGCGGTACGCAGCGGTGCGGACCTTGGATTGTTTTGCGTGTGTGATCGCAAGTATGGGGTCCATAGACCGAGACGACCGCCGTGTCTTCACTTCGCAAACCACTGTGGTGCGCCCTCGCTGCGCAATGATGTCGAGTTCACCCTCGAAACACCGCCAGTTGCGTTCGGCGATTGTGTAGCCGGCCTTGCGGTACCACTGAGCCACTGTTTCCTCACCATCGTGTCCGAGGCGGTGGGCGTCAGCCTTCTGTTGATTCTTGACCATGCTTCGACGCTACGCCTGGGGTGTGACACCCTCGATCCAGTCGGTTCGCTGGCTGGCTGCCAGTGAGTCGGGTGTCAACCCAGGAACGCCCATACCACCAACAGCACACAGACGATGACGGCGCCGGCGACGAAGAAGTAGTCAAAGTTGGTGCGCTGATGTTTACGTGACGGGTCGAATCCCACAGGCTCACGATATTGGCGTGGCAGCAGCAATATGCCGCACGGTTTGTTGAGCCTGGTTCGACAGAAAACCCCACAACTTGTTTGCAGGCTCGGCTGATGATGCTCCGGACTGTTGGCCGGTGCGAGAAGAGCCCGATTGACTTGTTCGGCTTACGCTCAGAAGAAATCGTGAACTCGGGAACTAATCTGGCCTTCCCCGACGTCGTACTAATGCCGACGTCAACTCAGGAGGTTCCCCGGTGTCCCACAAATCCGCCCTACTCGTGTTTGTTCTTGCATTCTTTCTTCTCGCGACCGCCTGCGGAAGCGACGACACCACCGCTGTAGCAACCGCAGCCGACGGCGATGGCGGGGCCGAACGTCCAGTCTCGGCTGAAGCCGATGGAGGCATTGGCGATGGTGCCGAGCCTCTTCCAGGTGTCGAAGTGCCCGAGGACACCGGTACTTGGCATGGAGCTGAAGTTGCCGAAACGAACTGCCCAGGCACGGAATGGCAACGAATCGAAGCCAGTGCGTTCAGCTTCTCGGTACCTGGTGACTTTGTTGAGTCCGACGTGCAACCAATCGATTCCGAGGTGGGGATATGGACCGGGGGCAACCAGATTG
>DNHM01000379.1 GCA_003485885.1 Acidimicrobiaceae bacterium | reverse complement strand
GAGGCCAAGCCCGAGGATGCCGACACCGACGACGAGTTGCTCGACACTGTTGACCGCCTTGCTCACCGGCTACCAGGCATTGCGGCGTTGTTCGACATCGAGGTCAAACCCCGCAAGCGCAACAACAAGGGCCGGCGTTAACGCAGGTACACGTTAGAGGTCTGCGCTGACTCGCATCTTGCGGGTCTTCATACCCACTCGCTCGAAGAAGTTCTTTGCTGCTCGGTTGCCCGGCAACACCTGAGACTCGATGGCTTGACAACTCGTGGCGATCGCCCACGATCGCACCTGAGCCAAGATTTCGGATCCAACACCGATTGCTTGAGCCCGTGGGTGCACCACCAGTTCATCGATCGTGCAGAGTTGGCCATCGATCGTAGGGCTCAGATATGCCATCCCGTAGCCGACAACAACACCTTCGATACATCCGACCACAAGCTGTTGGTCAGCTGTTTGCACAGCGTGCACATGGCGGGTCTGAGGATCCTTGGCGTCGCTGTCGTGGTCGAGATGCCAACGTCCGCCTCGTTCATCTCGAACGGTCACCATCGCCTGTTGTGCGAGCGCTGCAGTGATCTCGGTGTCGGCTGGTGTCGCCGGACGTGCAGAGACAAGATCGGTCACGTCAGTCGAGAACACTGTCGGCTGCGCGCAGGATAGTCACCCGCCCCTTGCCAGCTGACTCGTGCGCCTTGATCCACTGTGCCTGCGCGGTCGTGGCTGCCTTGAGCAGCGTGACAACGTCGCGTGCCGACATGGTGTCGTAACCCGGGACCTCGACCACGACGGGAGCGCTGGGTGTCGCTGGGGCAGCAGGAGCACTACGAGTAAACCCCTGTAGCGCTGCCCTGCCAAGTGATCGAGCAAATGCCACCTGCTTGCGACCAGCGGCGACGACGTCGTCGCGCACCTGGTCGCGAGTGATCAGCAGCCCAAGTGGGGCGAACACGCCCGCATCGAGAATCCGATCAATCGCTGACTTATCGGCGCCTGTCGGGTTCACAACTTCTCGAGCGAAGGACAGTCCGACACCCCAGACGGACAGGTCGCAGTCGAACGTTTTCCGAACTGGCGGGCCGACACAATCAGGAAACACCCGGTGCAGGTCCACTCGTCTTCACGTTTGGGTGCAACCTTGTCACCTTCGGTCGCAGTAATCGGCGGTGCTACGACCTGATCTTCATCGTCTTCCTCGTCGTCGTCGAGGTCATCACCTGAAGCAAGACGATCCTTCAGGATGACGTCAAGGTCCTCTTCGACATCATCGGGATCTGGTTCGTCTTCGTCATCTTCGTCGGCCTTGGCTGCAGTCCGTTTGGCAGCAGCTTTGGCATCGTCTTCTTCTTCATCATCATCATCATCATCGTCGTCATCGGAGAACTCACCATCGGCGGTGAACACCTCGTCTTCGAAATCATCGTCTTCGATGTCTTCATCGAGCTCATCGCCATCGTCGCCTGTGTCGGCAGATTCAAGCTCTTCGGTTTCGACTATTTCTTCGTCTTCAGCCACAGGGGGTATCCATTCGAAATCTGTGTATCGCGGGACTATAGACAGCGCAGCGCCCAAGTGGGCGCACCGGCCCAAGGTTCATTGTCACGTACGGCAACCTAACCGGACAGCCCGGACCTTTTTGCTTCGGCACGCCGCTCGGCATCGAGCCGTTCCAAGGGTTGTTCTTCGGAATGGTCTACGAAATGCATCATCTCGGCGATCGCATGGTGTCCGGCCTCTTCGGCGATCAATCGGTGCATGTCTTGGCAGACGACTCGGTAGGCCGGGTGGCCCTGAGGCGAGGTCCGAAGCTCAAGCATATGCATGGCTTGCCGTGCATTCAGGTCGATCACAAATCGCAGCTTGTAGGCGAGCGACACGGCGTAGGACGCTTCGGTCGGAAACGGATCGACCAGGGTGTCGAACAGTTCCGCTGAACGTTCCATAACGTCTTCGAACTCGCCGGTAACACCCGCGAGTTCAACCGCTTCGGGCTTCTCATAGCCATGATCCGGTCGAAGTGTCTGCCAGTCGATCGTCATCATCCGGTGTCGCTGTAGATCACGGAAAGCGCCGTAGTCAGCGAGTACATCAAAACGGTAGAACGGCCTCTCGAGAGCCCTTCCGGGCCGGTGGCGACGATTCGTTCGTTCCCCGCAGTACGCCCGCAGGATTGCCACCCGTTCCTCGACCGACATGGCATGCACTCGTCGCATGACCTGGTCTTCTGGCAACATGGTGTGCGGATACAACGCAGCAGCGACCACCTTGGCTTCGCCCTCTGGGTCGAAGTCCAACAGTCGAACACCTGGAGCAGGTTCTGGTTCAGTATCACCAAAGATCGACGACGCAATATCTGACATCGCACCGTGGTTGGTCTCGAAGTAGTTGCTTGTTGCAATACCACGATCTTCGATATCTACTCGACGTAGGAACGACGGAATGACCTTGCGGAGTTCTGTCAGCATCATGTCGGAATAGGCCTGCGCCTCGGGCAACGGATGCGTTCGCATACGGAGCAACAGCGCTTCGTAGGCCTGGCCGGTGCCGTAGATACCGAGGTTCGAAATCGATGCCGCTGGCAACATGCCCCGGATCGAATCCAGGGCTTTGGCCTTGATGGCTTGCCGATAGATGAAGTCCGAGTCGGCTTCGCGCTTCGGTGTTTGGGTGCGGAAGAATTCGGTTAGGCCCGGGATCAACGCCGAATAACCCGAGAACATACGGTCCATCTCGGCCACATATCGAGTGCCGAGTTCAGACTTGAGCACGGCAGGCGGTCGGTAGTACCGGTAACGACCACCCAAACGGGTGTCGTACGCGATGTACCGGGTGCTCTGCTCCAGGTACGACATGAGCCGACCCCACTCGAGCACTTTGGTCAGCAGGTTAGATGCCTGCTCACACGCCAGATGCACACCACCGAGCTGGGCGACAGAGTCGTCGCCGTACTCGAAGAAGATTCGGGTGTACAGCTCTTCGGCACGTTCCAGCCCAACCGTCGCATCGATGGTGACGTCGCCCTCGATGTCGAGGTCTCCAACAAACTCATCAAGGAACAAACGACGAAGCGATTTCGCAGATCGGGAGTAGCGCGCAAACAGCGCCCCCTTAACAACTTCGGGCAAGTTCACTAACGCAAAGACGGGAAGGTCCAGATTGGTGAAATACCGACGAAGCACATCGGCTTCGGCGTCGTCGAATTCTTCGGCGATGTAGGCGCTCACAGGATGCAAACCTTAGGCGGGATCTCAGACCAAGTCGGACATGTTGCCTTGGCAATGTGTTTGGTCACGACACTGCCACCACGACAGCACCAGAAATGACCCGATAACGCACGGTTGCGCTCGTCCCCACTGAGCGGCCATCGACACGCACCCGCGCCGGTCGATCGAGTTCGATGGCACCATCTTGGCGTTGCCGGATCGTGATGTTCGGATGGGGCACATGGGTGCCAGTGACCATCCGTTTCCAGGCCTTTGTTCGATCACTTAGATCCAGATCGAGACAGACCACATCAACCTTTCCATCACCGGGATGAGCACGAGGAGCAATATTACGTGTGCCGATGAAGGCAGCGTTCATGATGGCCACGGCCCCTCGACGCCACCGCACAGAACCGATAACAGCGTGCGCTACCCCGTGGTGCACCGACCCATCGTCGAGTTCAACTTCGAGCGCGTCGACCGGCACAAGATGTTTCGGTGACCTCGGGTCGTACAGCGCCCGGATACCAAGGGTGCGAGCCAGATCTCCCGCTTCGAGTCCAATTATCCGGGGCGCTGCACTGGCCGTGGTGCTGGCCGTCTGCAGGTATCTGGCCGCGTCGGCATCGCTGGATGCAATTGGCGCACCCGGGGGCAGCAGTCCTGGACGCCCCCACTGCTCTCCCTTCGCAATTGCCACAGCGGCCGATTATTCTTCTTCGTCAGCCGTGGCCACGAGATCGCTGGCGCCGCGGACGACGCCTCGATCGATTGCATACACCGCATCTCGGGCCGCTTCCCGGAGCTCACCATCTGCGACCGAGGCCACCTGACGGCAGATGTCCACCACCATGCGCATCGAGCGCACAAAGTCGCCGCCTGTCATCTCCTCGTCGAGCACGACATCCAACGGCTCCCCCATGGCCCAGCCATACACCGTCTCGACCAGACCAGGATCTGGCTCTCGGGTCAAGAAATCATCGAGGCGCAGTTGTTCAAGATTACGCAACCTATTCGCCATCTGTTGCAGGCGACCGGTTGTCTTACGCACGCGGCTTGTCGGCCAACGAAACGACGGGCCACGTCCGACGCCCCGCGTCTCGTAGACCAGGGCAGACAGCACCGCTGCCAACTCAGGTCCATCGAGGCCGTTAAAGACGCCGTGTTCCAACGCCTCAGCGAGCACGGCCTCTGCCTCGCCGTGCACATTGGTGAGGATGTGGCCCTTGCGATTCAGGTGCCAGTCCGCAGCGAATCCTTGCTCGTGCAAGATGTCTGCTACCGCGTCGAACTCTGCTACCAACGCCCCCTGGCGGCGGTCAGCACGGGCTTGTTGTTTCGCCAGTTTGAGTTCTAGGCGTTCAATCTCCTTGACACCAGCGAGGTGTCGGTCAAGTTGATCGCATGCATCGACACCGCCGGTCTGAGCAATCGTCCAATTCGCTGCCAGCTGCCGCATAGCCCATTCCGCTGCCTCGTGACTCGCCGGGGCCAGCCCTGGTGGCAGCTGCTCATACCCCAGCACCGAGATGGGCGAAGGTAAGTCGCCTTGGCCATAACTCTTGGTGCGCCCCTGGGCATCCAGTGTCCGCACAACTACCCCACCGCAGCGGTGCGCCACCGAGGCCACAATCGCGCCCGCCCCATAGGCGATGACCGAACCTGGGCGCAGCTGTCCGAGTTCGTCGTCGTCTGCCAACGTTTGGCTGGATTGCTCAGCAAGCCATGCCACCACGTCGCCGTGATCACAGTGAACATCACGTTGTGCCGCTTCGATCTGATCGACGATGCCAATCTGACGGGCTTCGGCAGTAACCACGCCCTTGTCTCGCTGAAACTGAGCAAACGATTGGGTAACGAAACGGCGGGCCGTCTCGCGATCTGCGTGACGGATCAGATTGGCGACCATGTTGTAGTTAGGGGCGAACGCAGAACGGAGCGGAAAGTCGGTGCTGGCCGCAAGTTCAGCAACGTCGTCGACCTTTGTTCGTTGTGACCAGCAACTCACGACGGTGCCTTCGTCGTCAAGACCACGCCTTCCGGCCCGGCCAGCAAGTTGGGTGAATTGGAGCGGAGTCAGGAGTTCGTGCGTTTCGCCGTTGTATTTGACAAGCTTTTCAAGAACCACCGTGCGGGCAGGCAGGTTCACGCCGAGCGCCAGGGTCTCGGTGGCGAATACTGCGCTAATAAGGCCTTGAACAAAGGCCTTTTCGACGGCTTCCTTGACCGCTGGGATCAACCCCGCGTGGTGGCTCGCAATACCGGCCTCGAACGACTCTTGCCATGCATCCAGACCAAGGCTATACCAGTCATCATCATCGATATCTCGAGTGGCATCGTGCAAAATTGCAGCAAGTTCATCGGCTTCGTCGTCATTGGTATAACGCAGACCGGCTTTGCGACACTGCTGAACAGCTTCATCGCAACCGGCTCGGGAGAAGATAAACCAAATCACAGGCCCCTGATCGTCAGCAATCAGATCGTCGACCAACTCCGACCGGCGGGGTGGAGCCCATTTGCTTGTTGGCCGGTTGTCACGGCCCCCACGACGACGACGATCAGATGATTTAGCCCGGGAACGTTCTGGCCGAAACTTTTCAGACTGCACGGCAAGGCGTCGGCCCTTAAGCAACGGTTCGCGATGGATGTACCGCGATTCTTTATGAGTTGCGGCAAACAAGTGACGCAACGGAACGGGCCGAGTGCGCTCCTCGACCAGCCTGGTCGGACCGCGCACCGTGGTCAACCAGTCGACGAATTCGCCAACGTTGGAAACAGTGGCCGATAACGACACGGTTCGAACAT
>DNHM01000059.1 GCA_003485885.1 Acidimicrobiaceae bacterium | reverse complement strand
ACGCGAAGCGTGGAAGGCACCCCGCATGCTTGTGCCCCGATGGGACACGATGGAGGTCATGATGTCGGCCGCCAACGCCGATCTGGTCGGGGCCCGGATTACCGACCTCGCCGAGTCCACGGGGTCCGATCCGTTCGACACGCTCATGGAACTCACACTCGCCGAGGATGACTTGATGTTGCGTATCAAGGTGGTGCTGGCCAACGACGACGTCGAAGGCATCGCGATACTGCTGCAAGACGAACGGACCACACTTGGTCTCTCCGATGCTGGTGCGCATGTCGGGCAGCTGTGTGATGCCCCACAAGCGACGGACCTGCTCGGCAATTGGGTACGCGACCGCAATGTGATGCCGATGGAAACAGCGATCCGCAAACTCAGCGGCCAACAAGCTGATCTGTTCGGATTTGTCGACCGTGGTTACCTACGACCGGGGTACTGGGCTGACATCACGGTCTTCGACCCGGAAACGATCGATCCAGGACCGGTGCGACGGGTGCGAGACTTCCCGGCAAACGCCGAGCGGCTGACCGCTGATGCGCCGACTGGGATACGCCACGTGCTCGTGAATGGCCAGCCGATTCAGGTCGATGGCGAGATCGTCACCGATGCGGTCAATGCCCGCCCTGGCCAACTGTTGCGGTCAACCCCACGGGTTGCGACATCTGCTAACTAAGCACGGAGTGACGGAGCCCGACAGGGCCAACTTCGCCGGTGGTAGTACCTTGGCCCGATGGGCATACCCATCAGCCACACCACGCTGCACGGGCACGATGTCACGAATCGGTTATCGAAGGCCGATCCTGGTGAGCCGACGCTTCTCCTCATTCATGGGATGGCGGGCAACTCCCGCACGTGGAAAGACGTGATGCCCACGCTTGCCGAAGACTTCACCGTGCTGGCGCCCGATCTGATCGGGACGGCGAATCAGCCAAACCAATGGGTGACTACTCGCTCGGCGCCGTCGCGAGCGGGCTACGAGACTTGCTTGCGGTACTGGAGATCGAGTCGGTCACAGTGATCGGTCATTCCCTGGGCGGCGGCGTGGCCATGCAGTTGGCGTACCAACATCCGGAGCTCGTGGATCGTCTGGTGTTGATTGGCAGCGGCGGACTGGGGCGTGAGGTCAGCTGGTTGCTCCGTTTGCTCACCCTGCCAGGGGCCGAATACCTGATGCCGTTGTTCTTCCACGGTTTCGTTCGTGATCGCGGCAACGAGTTAGGCAAGGCACTACACAAACGAGGGTGGGGTGTGCCTCACGTTGGTGAGATGTGGCGGGCCTACGAATCACTCGGTCAGGCCGAGAACCGTCAGGCGTTCGTGCGCACGCTGCGCTCGGTGATCGATCCCGGCGGTCAAATGGTCAACGCCACCGACCGGCTCTATCTCGCCGCAGCGATGCCGACCATGATCGTATGGGGTGAGAACGACGGCATCATCCCTGTCGAGCACGCGCACGCCGCCCACGATGCCATCCCACATAGTCGGCTGGAGATACTCGAAGGCTGTGGCCACTTTCCTCATGTGCAGGAACCTGCCCACCTTGTCGAAGTGATCCGCGATTTTGTGAAAACCACCGAGCCGCTTCCGGGCGGTATGCGCCCGTTCCGCGACACGCTGCTCGAAGCCTGAGTCGGGTGCTCACTTCCCTGGGCGTGAGTGCCATGATGGGAAGATGACCGCGACACCATTACGCCTGGGCGTACATCTTGGCCAACAGAACGCAACGATGGGCGAGCTGATCGATTTGTGGACCCGACTCGACGACATCGTCGACTGGATCTCACTGTGGGACCATCTGTACGAGGCGCCGCCAGCAGGTGGTACAACACCCCATTATGAAGCGGTGGCCACATTAGGGGCGCTGGCCTCGGTCACCTCGAAGGCTCGGCTCGGTTGCTTGGTGTTCTGTGTGCCGTATCGGAACCCGGCACTGTTAGCGAAGTCGATCATCGCTATTGACCACATCGCCGAGGGCCGCTTCGAACCTGGTTTCGGTGCCGGCTGGCATCAGCCCGAATTCGTGGCGCACGGTTATGACTTCGACCCGCTCGGCACTCGGTTCGACATGCTCGAAGAAGGACTCCAGATCATCAGCGGCATGCTCTCGGCCGATGCCACAACAACATTCACCGGCGAGCACTACCGGGTCGACGAGGTAACCGCCGTACCCGGGCC
Source organism: Acidimicrobiaceae bacterium (assembly GCA_003485885.1). GTDB lineage: Bacteria > Actinomycetota > Acidimicrobiia > Acidimicrobiales > UBA10347 > UBA10347. The sequence goes on along the minus strand of DNHM01000059.1, from coordinate 659 downwards.
CTTCGGCGGGTCGGTTCGTCTGTGGGCTGGTGGAACGGGTCCAAAGCGAACACCAGCGATTGCTGCCAAGTACTGCTCAGGATGGAACGTGCCCTACGTTTCGCCGGAACGCTATCGGGAGCTCAATGACCGAATCGACCAGGCCTGCGAAGACATCGGACGCGACCCGGCAACACTCGAACGGTCGATCAATCTGGCATTCCACATCGGCGCTACCACCGACGCAGCAGAAGTCGAGTTGCGCAAGATCCAGGACCAGTGGGGACCCGATGCCGAGCGCATCACGGCAGGTGCCCTTACCGGCACCGCAGATCGTGCGGTCGAACGTATCGCCGAGTACCGCGCTGCTGGCGCAGACATGGTCAACATTGCACTCCGCCTTCCGGTCGATGAGTCAGCGCTCGAGACATACCTCACCGAAGTCATCCCCGCAGCTCGCCGACTGTGAGAGCTGAACCGGTCCCGACCTGAGGGGTCTGTCTCCTGGGGACGAAGGCACCCGTCATCGAGCACTAGTCTTCGAAACAACAAGTGTCGGCGAGAGGGGCCCGTGAACTGATGCGGTCCCAGATGAGCCACAACCGACGCAGCGCGATGTGGCGGTGGATGACCCAGCCATGGCGATCGGTCGGACTGGCGATCGCGTTGATCGCGTCGTT
>DNHM01000278.1 GCA_003485885.1 Acidimicrobiaceae bacterium | reverse complement strand
AAGCCATGATGAAACGCCATCGGCAGAAGCACCACCCGGAGGCATCGGAGGTGCAACAGGCATCCGGTACTTCACCATGCAGATTACCAACCTGGCCGAGGCCACGAATGCATGCCGAGACGCCGGGGTAAAGGTCATCATCGATCAACGCGAGATCCGACCCGGGGTCTCGATCTCTATGGTCGCTGACCCAGATGGCAATTGGGTCGAGTTCGTCGACGACACAACCCTGTAGATCTGAAGCTAACCCGTCCCGGATCGTCCTCCCGCGGAGCGGGATGTGGTCTGATGGACCTATGACTGAAGATTCGTCGACCACCCAGACCACGCCACTCGCAACGGCCATCTCTGGACTCTCGATGCGAGGCATCGGTCCAGCCTTTATGGGCGGGCGGATCGCTGACCTTGCCGTCCATCCTGCAAACAAGTCCACCTGGTACCTGGCCGTTGGTTCCGGCGGGGTGTGGAAGACCACCAATGCCGGGACCACCTGGTCCCCCATCTTCGATGACCAACAGTCGTTCTCGATCGGCTGCGTGACGCTCGACCCGAACCAGCCCGACATTGTTTGGGTTGGGACCGGTGAAGCCGTGAGCGGCCGCCACGTCGCGTGGGGCGACGGTGTCTACCGGAGTCGCAACGGTGGCGCCACTTGGGACCATATGGGACTGCGCCAATCAGAACACATAGCCGAAATCCTTGTTGACCCCCGCGACAGTGATGTGGTCTACGTCGCTGCAGAGGGCCCATTGTGGTCTGGAGACGGTCAACGAGGTGTCTACAAGACGACCAATGGTGGCGAATCCTGGCATCAGGCGTTGCGGATCGACGCCGACACCGGAGTGACCAGCCTGGCATTTGCTCCCGACGATCCCGACACCTTGTATGCCGCTGCATATCAACGCCGACGGCGGGTGTGGAGCTTCCTCGGCGGCGGGCCAGGATCTGCGATCTACAAGACGTCAAACGGCGGCGACTCCTGGCGTGAGATCACCCACGGGCTTCCAAAGGGCGACATGGGCAAGATTGGCCTGGCCGTGACCCCGGCCTCGCCTGACACCGTCTACGCCACGGTCGAAGCCGACGAAGAAACTCGGGGTTTCTACCGTTCGACCGACCGGGGAGAGAGCTGGGAACGACGCAACAAATACATCTCTGGCGGCACTGGCCCTCACTATTACCAGGAAATCTTCGCCTCACCGACCGACCCCGAACGGGTCTATCAGGTCGATGTATTTGTCCACTGGACACCCGACGGCGGCAAGACCATTCAGCGGCTGGAAACCGGCAGGACCAAACACTCAGACAATCATCTGGTGTGGATCGATCCCGACGACGGTGATCACTTGCTCATCGGCGCCGACGCGGGGCTCTATGAAACCTTCGACCACGGCGAGTCGTTCCGGCATGTGCCCAACCTGCCCATCTCCCAGTTCTATCGAGTCGCCACCGACAACGCCGAACCCTTCTACAACATCCTCGCCGGAGCCCAGGATCTCGGCACGTTGTATGGCCCCTCTCGCACCACGGGCGTCGAAGGTGTCCGGAGCCAGGACTGGAGCGTGACACTCGGCGCAGATGGTTACCACGTGGCCTTCGATCCCGAGGATCCCAACATCTGTTACATGGAATGGCAGAACGGCAACGTGATGCGGATGGACCGCCGCACCATGGAGCTACAAGACATTCAGCCCCAGGGCCAGCCCGGTGATGACCCAGAACGCTGGAATTGGGACTGCCCCATCGTCGTCAGCCCTCACAAACCACACACGATCTTTGTGGCATCACAACGGGTGTGGCGCAGCGATGACCGTGGCGACTCGTGGACCGCAATCAGCGGTGACCTGACTCGAAGTATCAACCGCTACCAGGTCCCTATTGCCAGCCACGAAGACGGCGGCCGTGTCCAAAGCGTCGATGCGTTGTGGGACCACATGGCCATGTCGATATACAGCACGATTACTCATCTAAGCGAATCCCCGGTGACCCCCGGTGTCATCATTGTTGGCACCGACGACGGCCTGGTCCAGGTCACCAACGATGGCGGCGCGTCGTGGACCGTTGCCGGCGGCATGCCCGAGTTCCCGACCGACGGGTTCATCAACAACGTCAAAACATCTCAACACGACGACGCGGTCGTGTTTGCGGTCGCCGACACGCACAAAAACGGCGACTACACGCCGTACGTGTTTGAGAGTCTCGACCGCGGCGCAACCTGGCGGTCGTTAGCTGGCGACCTCCCCGAGGGCACGATTGTGTGGTCGATCGAACAAGACCATTGCAATCCCGATCTGCTCTTCTTGGGCACCGAGTTTGGTTTGTATGCCACCGTGAACCACGGCGAGAACTGGCACAAACTTGCAGGGGCACCACCTATCTCCTTCCGGGACATCGTGATCCATCGACGCTCCGAAGATCTCGTTGGTGCCACCTTTGGCCGTGGCATCTATGTACTCGACGACTACACCTCGCTTCGCCACCTCGACGACAACACACTGGCGGCAGACGCCACCGTCTTTCCTGTCCGAGATGCGTGGTTCTACGTTCCCCACCAAACAGCCCAAGCAGAGGGCCAGCCAACACTCGGGTCGACCGCCTTTGCTGCCAAGAATCCCGATCCCGGTGCTTGTTTCACCTATCACCTAGCTGCCGACGTGTTGTCGCTGAAGCAACAACGCCACGAAATCGAGAGAGCAGCAGCGGACGGCCACGAGGACATCGACTGGCCGGGCTGGCCAGCGCTGTGGGATGAACACACCACAACTGATCCTCGGGTCTTCCTGATCGTTCGAGATACGAATGGCGACATCGTGCGCAGGCTCGACGGCGAAACCAAGGCAGGGCTGCATCGCACCACGTGGGATCTTCGACTCGCGGCCCCTCATCCAGTCACGCTAGAGAAACCCGCGTTCCGGGAGCCGTGGGAGAACGAACCTCGAGGCCCTCTCGTCGCCCCCGGCACCTATTCGGTCGAGATTATTCGGGTCGAGGCCCGGGCCACGACTCAGCTCACGGAGCCGCAGCAGTTCTTCGTCAAACCAACGCCGGCGGTCGCTGCCCAACCAGATCTCGCCGAGTCAGCAGCGTTTAACCAGCAGGTCTGGCAGCTTCATCACCAGGCCCTCCACAGCGAAAAACAACTCAGCGACGTTCAGAAGCGGCTGAACGAGCAGCGTGCAGAAATTGCCATCGCTCCCGAGGCCACAGCAGATCAATTCGCTGCAATCGAAAGAACCCAGGTACGGCTTCACGAGTTGCGTCGCGAACTCAAGGGCGACCCGACCCGAGAGCAGCTCCACGAGGCGCAGCCGCCATCGATTCTTGGCCTGATCGGACGTATTGCCGGGCATCTGTGGGACACCACTCAGGC
>DNHM01000122.1 GCA_003485885.1 Acidimicrobiaceae bacterium | reverse complement strand
TGAGGTGGGCCTCGTGGGTCCACGCATCTTTTGGCAACCGCCCGTTCACGAAGTCATCGAATACGGCGTGAGCCGTCTGGGCGTCCATGACGCGAGTATCGCAGGGATCAACTCGGTATGGCCTAACTCTTCGTCATGTCGCCGACCGTTGAGTCGACGAGTGCCAGCAGCGATGGAGGTGCGATAATTGATGCACCTACTCACAACGAAACAATCGGAGCATTGTGGACCTCGTCGAATACGAAGAGAAGAAACACCTCAGCCGTGAAGACGCCGCTGCGGTATTACGCGAGGTCGCAGACTCGTTGGCCCGGCACAACGACCTGACCTTCACCCGTGAGGGCCTCCGTTACGTCGTGGACGTGGCCGACATGGTTGACCTCGAAGTCGAAATCGAGATCGGCGACGAGAACAGCCTGGAAATCGAAATCAAGTGGTGACTATCGGCTGACGGGTTCCGCTGAGACTCTCGCCTGGAATGGTCAGTCATGTGCGAAACCAGGTAGCTAGGGATGCTCTGCCTCGATCGACGCGTTCAGGTAGTCGGCGATGTGAACGGGGGAGAGGTCGGGGTGATCAGCCAACCCCGAGGTGATGGTGTCCCGATAGGCGGGTGCTGGTGCATTCAGTGGGAATCGGGTGGTCCACGTGAAGGTCAATGCTGGTTGATCGTCGGCGATCGACGGCAGCTGCACCGGAAGGATCTGGGCGTACCAGCTTGTGCCGATCGTTGTCGCGCTGTGCATAACTGTCGGCCAGTGGAACGGTTCACCGATGGCACGGCGGTTTTCCTGGGCGAAGACATCCTCGAATTGTTGGGCGGTGATATCCCAAGCCCGGACATAGGCCGTGGCCAACGGGTCAGGGTCGACGAAACACACGCCGCCGCCCCAGCGCTGCGATTCACCGGCGAACCGCAGTTGAAGCGGGGCGGTTGTCCACTTGCTTCGGCGAGGCGGCGTTGCGTCACGGGCACCAACATGGTCCGAATCGCCAAGGAGATAGCGTAAAAAGCGCTGTTCATTGACGTTTGAGCCATAGGCGACATACCAAACACGCTGTGGTTGCGAGGTCACAGCTATGACGTATCACACAGTTGTGTGTCGAATGCGCATGGCCGTAGTCGTTTTAGGATTTCGTCCGCTATCGTGGCTTGGCTATGTCGAACATCTGCCAAGTGACTGGACGCAAGCCGAGTTTCGGCAACAACGTCTCGCACTCACAACGAAAGACGCGCCGCCGTTGGGATGTCAACATCCAAACGCAGCGTTTTTGGGTACCCAACGAAAAGCGTTGGGTCAAGCTCAAGGTCTCTGCCAAAGGTCTCAAGACCATCAACAAGCATGGAATCGAAAAGGTTCTCGCTGACATGCGTCGCAAAGGGGCCAAGGTCTGATGCCAGCTGGAAGCGATAAGCGCCCAATCATCAAGCTCAAGAGCACAGCGGGTACTGGCTACCAGTACGTCACGACCAAGAACAAGGTCAACAGCCGTGAGCGCATTGAACTCATGAAGTACGACCCCAAAGCTCGCAAACACGTGATCTTCAAGGAAGAGAAGTAACCCTTCTCCTCTAACGTTCACCGGTCCTTGGTGACCGCATCGTGAACGATTCGATCCATGGCAGCCCTCGGGCTGTCATTTGTCGTTTTCGGCCTGTGTCAGGAGTCTTGTGTAGAGAAAAGGCTTCAGCGTGACCATAATCCGCCTCAAGAAATCATGAGGCGGTTGGTCGAGGCGGTAGCTCCGGCCCGGGTGGGCACCGGTTTTCGGTGGCCTCGGCTTATCGGCTGTGCACGTGATCTCGATGGCACTGCTCTTTGGATTCGGCTTTCAGACCTCGATATGGGGTTCTACGGCTACCGCCGTCCGTCAGCGGGCCGTGCCCGAGAACTTCCAAGGCCGAGTTGGCAGCGCGTGCATGGTCGCACTGTTCGGCGCCCTCGTAGTCGGCGGAACGATCGGTGCAGTCGTCGCTGGTATCTGGGGAGTGCTGGCGCCGTTCTGGTTCGGGTTCGTTGGTTCGGTACCCAACCTGGCGATTGTCTTGCGGCAACTACCCAAGGTCGCTCACGCCGATGCGCAGATCGTGGCCGCATCTAACGACGGCTGACCACAGTTGACAATCGTTAGTGACCTACCGCGACGTGCAGCGTCATGGCGATGTCATCGAGCGTCTGGCCATCGACACGGAAGCGGTCAGGCGTGCGTCCGACAACTTCGAAGCCATGTTTGAGATACAAGGCTTGCGCAGCGTTGTTGTCGCCAAACACACCCAGGTCGAGCCAGTCGATGTTTGGTTGGTCACGTGCCCAGTCGCTCGCTGCCTTCAGCAGACGGGAGCCGCCGCCCTGTCGATGGTGGGTGCGCAGGATGCCCATACCCATGCTGACGCGGTGCAGTTCGGTACTCATCGTGCCACCGACCAGATGGCAATGGCCCACGAGTTTGGCATGGTCGAACAAACCCCAGGCCCGGCGCCAACCCGAGCCAATGGTTGGTGATGTCCATCGGAGGGACTCGCGTTGGACAGCAGCGTCGTGGTCATACGGCTCGGCCTTGGGGTAGGCATGGGAGTGCCCCCGGCCGTCGACGCCAGATTCAGCATTGACCGCTTGGAGTAGCCGCAGATAGGTGTCTATCTCGTTGTCCATCAATGGTCG
>DNHM01000004.1 GCA_003485885.1 Acidimicrobiaceae bacterium | reverse complement strand
GCGTTGGAGGGTAGTCCGCCTCGCTCCGCTGCGGCTGTCCGAGCTGCACACGTCGACGGTCCCGCCAAGCTGTTGGGGCGTTCCGCTTCGCTCCCAAGCGTAACGCTCAGCCCTCGCTCTGGCTTTTGAGGCCGTTTCAGGCCGGTGCCAACTCGCTCGCTACGGGCGGAGGTGGGGTAGGCGTCAGCGGAGGGCTAGTTCTTGTTCGAGTTCTGCGATTCTTGCTGCGAGTGAACCGGCTCCTTGCGCCTGGCTCATCGCATTGTTGATCGTGCCGCCCTAGCTCGCTCCGATGGCCCGCTCAGCGCCCGCTCCACCAGCCCCCGATGCCGAAGAAGCCTGCGTTGCTCGATTCACGAAGCTGTCCTGCATCTGCACAAGCTGCTTCTGCCGCTCGACGAGTTCAGCACGAAGTTCTGCCGTTGTTCTGCCTTCGTCCTTGCGCTGGTGGAATTCGGCCGCTTGGGCACGGAGCCGGTCTCGTTCGGTCTCGAGCTTGAAGCGGGCTGCGAAGTCGTCGTCGTGTAACGCCAGTAGTTCGTCGGTGACCTGCGAAAGCCGCCTGACAATGTCGTCGATCTCCGCCATGGAGCCAGTGGTAGCTTTCGGCCGGGAGGCGCACCGTTCGCTCCCTGCAGGATCGGTGCTTGATCAACGAGAGCCAGTGGTTTCGTTTCGTGACGGCGTCGCGGCGCTGGCGCCGGGCTAGCGTCTGTGGGTGACGAAAAGTACTCATCAGGCGATCGCCGACGAACGTAATGCCACCGTCGAGATCTACATCAACGGCGAATTCTTCCCCCGTAACGAAGCCAAGATCTCGGTGTTCGATAGCGGTTTTCTGGTCGGCGACGGCATCTGGGAAGGCATCCGGTTGCACCACGACGTCTTCGCGTTCCTCGATCGCCACCTCGACCGACTCTTCGCTGGATCTGCGGCAACCGGGATCGACATCGGCCTCGACCGGGCTGGCGTGACTGCTGCGCTCCGAGAGACAATCGACCGCAACGACATGCACGACAATGTGCACGTGCGGCTCATGGTCACACGTGGTGATAAGAAGACGCCATCACAGCACCCGTCGAACTGCATCGGTGGACCAAACATTGTGATCATCGCCGAACACAAGGCTGCAGATCCAGCGGTGCGCGACCAGGGCATCTCGCTCTTCACCGCAACGGTGCGCCGACCGCCGCCAGACACGCTTGACCAGAAGCTGAACTGTCACTCCAAGCTCCATGAAGTCATCGCACTCATCCAAGCCACGAACGCAGGTGCCGACGAGGCGCTCATGCTTGATCCCACCGGTGCGGTCGCTACGTGTAACGCCACCAACTTCTTCATCGTGAAAAAGGGCGAGATCTACACCGCCACGGGGCAATACAACTTGAATGGCATCACCAGCGCTCTGATCTACGAGGTAGCGGTCGCAGCTGGGATCCCGGCACACCGAGCGCCGTTCTCCCTTACCGATGTCTACGCCGCCGACGAAGCATTCGTGACCGGCACGTTCGGTGGTGTGACTCCGGTGCACACGATCGACGGACGCACCATCGCCGACGGCAGGCAGGGTCCCATGTCGGCTCGGCTCCGCGAGCTTTATCAAGCAGCAATGGCCACTGAGGTCGCTTCGGGCGGTTATGAAGCAACGCTGTCCTCGACCACGGCGCAGTGAATTTGGCGCCGCCGACTGACGGCGTGATCCGGGTCCAGTGTTGGTCGGGCCCGCGCAACATATCGACCGCGCTCATGTACTCGTGGCGTCAGCGCGCTGACACCACGGTGTACGACGAGCCGCTGTACGCCCACTACCTGACCAGGGACGATCGTGGTCATCCGGGAGTGCCTGAGATCCTGGCCAGTCAGCGCCATGATCCCGACGCTGTGATCAGTGATGTGATCCTCGGGCCATGTGCCACGCCCGTGCTGTACATCAAACAGATGGCGCATCATCTCAATGGTGTTGACCGCCGCCATCTCGCCCATACCGAGAACATCCTGCTGGTCCGTCACCCTCGAGACATGTTGGCGTCGTTGTCGGTGCAACTTCCTAACTGTGAGCTGAGCGATACCGGTTTGGTTGAGTCGGTAGAGCTGCTCGACGCGATCCTGGCCGAAGGCGGCTCACCGGTTGTGATCGAAACGCAGTCACTCTTGCGAGATCCCGCTGGAGTGCTCGGACAGGTTTGCGAACGGGTCGGTTTGGACTTCGACCCTGCGGTCCTGAGTTGGCCGGCTGGCCCGAAGCCCGAAGACGGTGTGTGGGCCAAACATTGGTACGACAACGTGCATGCATCGACATCGTTTGCGCCGTACGTGCCGTCGAGTCGTGACGTTCCTGAAAAGACGCTGGCCGTTCTCGACCAGGCAATGCCATTGTTCGAACGGTTCGCACAGTTCGCTATTAGCTGAACACTTCTTGCTTGTGCACAGGCGTTAGTGGTCTGACAGACTTCAACAATGACCAACGCTCCAATTCTTCCTGGCCGACTCGGTGATCCATCTATGGTGATCGGCACCGATCCCCGAGCGGACCCTCGCATGGTGGCGGCGATGGTGCCGATCGGCCTCGACGGTGCACCAGAACCGGCGCCGGTCGATATCAACTCGCCGAGTGAAGCATTGCAGGAGTATGCGATGGCTGCCGAAGAGGGGTTTGGTGCGCTCGGAGGCATCTTCGCAGCGAACGCCCCGGCTGTCACCAATGTCGAACGGCGAACCGAGGTCATTCGGGGCATCGATGGCAACGATGTGAGCCTGTACATTCACACACCCACCGATGTCGAGGGACCTTCGCCTGCCATCGTGCACATGCACGGCGGCGGCATGGTCATCATGGAAGCTTCAGGTGATGGTTATGTGCGATGGCGCGACGAGTTGGCCGCAACAGGGTTGGTCGTGATCGGTGTCGAATTCCGCAACGCTGCTGGGAAACTCGGTCCGCACCCATTCCCTGCAGGCCTCAACGATTGCTTTAGCGGCCTGAAGTGGGCCCATGACAACCGTGATGCGCTTGGGATATCCAAGATCGTGATTTCCGGCGAGTCCGGCGGCGGGAACCTGTCACTCGCCACCACGCTCAAGGCAAAGGGCGAAGGTGCGCTGGACATGGTCGATGGCGTGTATGCCCAGTGTCCATACATCTCCGGTGCCTATGCCGAAAAGGATCCCGCTCTGCCGTCATTGTGGGAGAACGATGACTACTTCTTGAACTGCTCGATGATGGGTTCGATGGTGCGCATGTACAGCCCCGACGGCGCCGACGACACGAACCCGCTCGCGTGGCCTCACCACGCGTCGGTCGAGGACCTGCAAGGTCTCCCGCCTCATTGCATCTCGGTGAACGAACTTGATCCGCTCCGCGACGAAGGTCTTGCCTACTTCCGCAAGCTGCTTGCCGCCGGTGTCTCCGCGTCGAGCCGCACGGTTAATGGCACCTGCCATGCCGGCGACTGCTTGTTCCGCGATGCAATGCCCGAGGTCTACATGGGCACAATCCGCGACATCAATAGTTTCGCCAACAGCTTGTAACTCGATGGTGTAACAACGGTCTGCAGTTCATGCAGGCCGTTTCACCGCGCCAACCCACAACTCGGTCGCGCTGGTGGCCAGCCGAAGTGTGCCTTAGGTCGACAGCGGCAACGCCTCGCGTAGCGCCCCATCGACATAACGTTTCACCGACTTCTCGAACGGGAACGAAAGGTGGCTGCCGTTGTACCAGTGGATACTTGGCTGGCCCCAGTGTTCCCACAACGTCTTGACGTTGCCGGGGCGCACCCACCGATCGAGAAGCCCGGCGTAGATATAACGCCGGTCATGAGCGACCAGGGGCTGCATAGCGAGTGGCGACACCGGGGTGAAGACCCGTTCTAGTGGGCCCCACGACAGGCCCCACTGTTCGTAGAACGGCGGAAGGAGCGGTTCGATCTGGCGGCGCATGCCCCGAACCAGGTCGCTCTCGGGGACACCGGCGATGACACAGGCGAGGTCGTCGTCGAGACAACTGACCAACGACACCATGTAACCGCCCAACGAGATGCCGCTGATTCCGATTGATTGGGCTCCCATCTCCGTCCGCAACCAGGCAAGGACCCGACGGATATCCCACGCGCCGTGAGCAATGGTGTTGATGGTGTTCATCGCACCTGCGTTCAAGACGCGAGCACCCGAGGTCTCACCAAGTGCGCGGGGGCCATGTAACGGCAACGTCACATTGGCCACATTGAGACCCAAGTCTTTATGCAGGTGTTTCACCCGAAACGACATCAGGTCGGTACCAAGGTCGCCAGTGCGATACCCGTTGATCACCAGGATCCACGGGCGATCTTCGTAGTCGCTGTGGCGCAGAATCCAGCCAGCGGCCTCGTTGGCCTTGGGGTAATTCAGCCACCGGTCACGCCCAGGTGCGGCTCGAAGTCGCTAGCAAACCGGAACCGCTCGAGTTTGAGTCCCGCGAACGGCGCCGACTTCAGCGTCATGTCAGTGGTGGCCGGCGGTTCTTGGTGGTACGAGCGAGGATCCTTGATCCAGCCTCGTTCGCCGAACAATGCACGGGCCTCGGACAGTTCTTCGCGTAAACGGCGACGAAAGGTGATGTCGGGGATCCGCATTCGGCCCTGCAGCATCTCAGCCTGCATGGACCATTCGTCGATCCACCATTTGCCGAGCGCTGCGGGTGTCGGCTTTGGCGTCGGGATGTCGTCGTCGCTGTGGCCCCGAACCCAATCGGTGGCGTGATGCATGAGGTCGATGCCAGTGGGGAGGTCGGGGAGTGTTGTAGGCACGAGGGTCCAGTTCAGCAGAGGAGGATCAGGAGGGTCAGAGCGAGATAGTGAGCAGGGAACGTCGCAGTACTTTGCCAGTGGTGGTCATCGGGAGTTCATCGAGAAAGGTGAGGTCTCGTGGTCGTTGAAAGGGGGCCAACAGGTCGTGGCACCAGTCGTTCAACTCGTCGAGATCGAGACCAGGTTCGGCCACGACGAATGCAGCGATGCGTTGTCCGAACTCATCGTCTGGTGAGCCGACAACCGCTGCCTGGCGGACAAGTGGGTGTTGCTCAAGAACCTCTTCGACCTGCGACGGGAACACGTTCTCGCCGCCGGTCACGATGAGGTCGTTCTCGCGGCCGTCGACGAAGAGCCGACCCACTACATCGAGGTAACCGAGATCACCGGTGGCCATGAAACTGCCCACGCGGGTGCGGCTAGTGCCGTCGGTGTAGCCGTCGAACTGCATGGAGTTCGACGTGAACACCCGTCCGATCGTCCCTGGTGCAACCGGGTTGTTCTGATCGTCCAAGATCACCACGGTTACACCCGCCGGTGCCGAGCCCACGGTTCCAGGGGCGTTCACCAGGTCCTGAGGTGTGGCGACGGTGGCGATAGCCGTTTCGGTTGAGCCATAGACGTTGTAGAGGTGAGGACCGAATCGTTCGATCCACCTGTTAGCCAAGGTGCCAGACAACACGTTCCCTGAACACACAACCGCACGTAGTCCTGCCACATCGAGAAGGGGATGAGCCGCGGCGAGCAGGCGACTCAGCATGACAGGGACCACGGCAACCAACGACACGTCGTTGCTGGCAATGGAGCGGAAGGTTGCACCGGGATCGAACGTGCGTTGCAAGACCAGTGTGGAGCCCGTGGCCAAGGCGATGTTGCAATGGGCGAGACCCCACGCATGGAACAACGGTGAGGCGACCAGCGTGGTGTCGTTCATCCGAATCGGCAACGCATCGAGCAGCCCGGCGTCGCCGATGGACGGCCGCTGTTCCGCCTGGCGAGCGCCTTTGGGTGGGCCAGTTGTTCCCGACGTGAGCATGACGACCCGGGAACGGCGTCGTGGCCACGCCGCCAAGGTCGCACGACTGTGTGCACCGGGGTCGTCGGCAGAAACAACCTGCACCGGAACGCCATTAAGTCGGTCGGCGAACTCGTCGTCGGCAATAACAACGGCAAGTTCTTCACGCTGAGCGATCTGCGCGAGCTGGCTAGCTGGCAGCGAAGTATTCAGCATCACCGCGTTGCGGCCTGAACGTTCGATTGCTAACTGGGCAAGTGGGAAGCCACGATGGTTGCGACTCAGCAGACCCATAGCCCCGTCGGGGAGTTTGCGCAATCCAGCCGCTAGTCGGTCTGCCTGCTGATCTAACTGTCGATATGTCAGCGTTCCGTCATCGTCGATGACCGCAGGACGCGATGGCCAACGCAGTGCCGAAGCATGGACCAGTGCACTTAGTGTTGGACCCCACCGGACGAGCCCAGCAGTCCTGGCCCCAGTGAGTAGCGGGTCCCACGCTGCAAACCGGACAGACCGGGCTGCTAGCCGATGGATGTCGGAGACGACGGACATCAGGGGGCCGTCTGTGCGTCGAGGAACCCTCGATACACACCGAGGAGCGCCATCTTCTGCTTATCGGTGAGCACCAGATCAGCAGCGATGGACTCTTCAACCGAAGGTACTTCGCTTGAATCTTCGTATAACCCAGCGAACTGGAGCAATGTTTCGGCTCGGACATTCAACGCCTCGGCCAAGGCCTTCAGCACCCGGACCGACGGTGCATGGAGACCACGTTCGAGCTGGCTGACGTAGGGGTCTGACAGTTTGGTGAGCTTGGCCAGCTCGCGCTGGCTTAGTTCCATCATCTTGCGCTGGGCTCGGATGAACTCGCCCATCAACGCCAAGCTGCTTGGGGCGCCA
>DNHM01000148.1 GCA_003485885.1 Acidimicrobiaceae bacterium | reverse complement strand
GTAAGGACGGCTCACAAGTCGCGACCTGGCATCCCCTTGGAGTGACCACAATCCGGTCTCTTGGCCAACGAGCTTCTCGGCCCGGGGCGTCATGTGGTCGAAGTCTTCGCTCATCTTCGCGAGCGCGTACTCGTCGACGACCTCGCCTCGGGTCGCGATCTTGATGGCGACTCGTTCAGCGAGCTCCCAGTCGACTGCCGATGACACGGTTAGTCGCGTCGCGGTTCGCGGTGCGGGTATCGATCCTTGGTTACCAGCGATAGGTACCCACCTACCGATGCGATGATGAACAGCACGGTGCTACCAACCAAAATAGGTGCCAGCCACCAGTGCCAAACAAATGCTGCGATCATGCTGATGATCCTAGACGGTTGTCGCCCTGTGCCCCACTCGGGTCCTTCAACGCCACGCTGATCTCTTCATAGTCGACGGTCCACAAACGTGATCGCTCGCCGTAACTCTTCCAACCGAGCAGACGTTGTGCACGCTCCGACATTGCGCTCGCCGCCGACCAGGGTGTGGCCAACGGAAGCGCTTCCTCTGGCGTCAACCAGCCGAGTACGAAGGACACATGCAGGCCTAGTCGCCAGTCGGAGGTGGTTGTGTTGGCCCCACCGTTGTGGATGACGCGGCCGGAATAGATCAGACCATCGCCTGCGTTCATCTCGGCAATGGCGACCTGATCTGCGGTAGGGGCTTGTGTGTAGTCGTCCCACAGATGGCTGCCAGGTACCACTCGGGTTGCCCCATTCGCGGCCGTGAAATCGCCGAGTGCATACATGCACGAGATGGTTACCTCGGGACTGGTAGGTGTGCACAGCATCATCCAGTTGCCCGCGTCACGGTGCCACATCTGCTCGCTCTCGCCAGGCCCGATGATCATCATCTGGCCGGTGTTCAGCCAGTAGTCGTCGCACGAGGGAAGGAGGACCTCATCGGCCATACCGATGAGCATGGGTGCTAGCAAGATGTCCTCGAAGGTTCGACTGCGCCATCCCAGGCGGGTAAACCGCTTGGTCGACCCTCCCCAGAACTCGACGGTGCGTTCGTTACCTGTCGTTGCGCCCGTTGGGTGGTCTCTGGCCGCGACTTCGATGTCACTTTTGAACTGGTTCACCGTGTCTTGTCGCAGAAGATCACGGACAATAACTCCGCCATCTCTTGCCACGACCTCGAGAACCTCTTCGCGAGATGCATTCGCGGGCAACACGATCAGTTCAGCCATGACCGGATCCTAGTGATGCGCCTTGGTGCCGTCTTCTTTGAACCGGGGCTCTTTGAAAGGTCCTCTTTGAACCGGTCCGGGTGCAGTCCGGCACACGTCCGTTTCGGCTGCCTCCCGCGTCGGCACTGAGGCGCCTTGCTTCGGAGGCCGAACCGGCCAGCACCTACCTGCACCCTCCCCTTCCTATCCCTCACAGGATGAGTAGGTCTATGGAGCGCTCGCAGGACTCGCTTGACATCCTGTGGCACTGCGGCAGAAAACCTGTCCGTTGTCTGCACGTTTGCTCGCACCAAAAACCGGACTACGAGACACAACCAAACTGGCCGAGACCGTAGAGGCTGTAACGCGGACTACGAGAAGTCGGTGATGTCTAGTTTGGAGAGGTCGATTGAGCCGAGGTCGATCGAGGCCAGTGTCTCGGTGATGCGCATGCGAAAGTCAGCAGTGGGCAGCTCAGAAATCGACGGAGCCATGGTTGTCTTGAGTTTGACTTCCATGTCGAAGGCTTGCAGGCACGGAGGGCAGTCGATGAGCTGACTTCGCAGGTTGCCCATCTCGAGTGGCGTGGCGACAGGATTGCGCACCCCTTCGATGCAGTTCATTGCCTTGTCGCATTGCAGTGGTTGGCAGTCACCAGTGTTCATAGTGCCAAAGTTCATGTTGGGTCCTTTGGGGGTAACGCAGGGTTGGACGGGTTCATTAGGTGGCCTCGACAGGAGTCGCTTCGGAGACCCGAGCAAGTTCTGCTTGATCCTCGTCTACGAAGCCGCGTTCTCGGCCGAACTCATACAACTGCTCTTGCAGCTTCTTTCTTCCACGATGGAGCCGACTCATTACGGTTCCGATCGGAATATCGAGGATTTCAGCTATTTCTTTGTACGCAAAACCTTCGATATCGGCCAACATCACCGCGGTGCGGTACTGCTCGGCGAGTTCATCGAGCGCATCGGTGATTGTGCTATCGGTGATCTGATCGAAGAGTTGGTCTTCGGCACTTCGGCCAATTTGGGCCAATTCGTTGCCACCAAGACGCCGGTACAGGTACAGGTCCTGTACGTCTGCCAGGTCACTTTGTTGCGGCCGTCGTTGCTTCTTGCGATACGTGTTGATGTAGCTGTTCGTGAGGATTCGGAACAACCACGCGCGCAGGTTGGTGCCTGCTTCAAATCGTTCATAGGCCCGATACCCCTTGAGGAACGTCTCCTGCACCAGGTCTTCGGCATCAGCCCGGTTCCTGGTCATACGCATGGCCGTTGCGAACAACTGGTTCATGAACGGCATTGCGTCGTCTGCAAATGTTGCTGGATTCGCCACTGCGGATCAGGTTACCTGCATTGCCGGGCCGCGGTTTCGACGCATCGCTGGGCGTGCGGTGTGGTGTTACACCCCAGCGAAAAGTTACGTCCCCTGGGGACGTAACTTCTGCTGCTCTGATCGAGTGGTACTCCGGGCTCACCTAGTCGCGGGGCGTTCGGGTGGAGCGGCCGTTCCAGCAGCCTCGGTGCCAATGTCGACGAAGGTCGACCGCTTCTTTTGGGACAGCGACGATGTGGCCGACGCCCCGTTCGATGTCACGGTTGCACCCGGGGCACAGGTAGAGCTTGACCGCCTCGTACGGTTGCACGAAACGGGTCTCGGCGTCTGCCCAAAAATCGACGGGGATGCGTTTGGTCATACCCACACAGTGTGCCCAGTAGCTGTTCGTCCTGCATCGTTGACGAGTACCGGTTCTCACATGGTCTAGTCGAAGTTGGGTTCGCGCTTCTCTCGCAGTGCCGCGACACCTTCGGCGGCGTCGGGGCTCATGAAACCCAACATCTCGTAGGCCAGGCTGGCATCGAAAGCCGGTGTGGCCTGGTTCATCCACAGATTGAGTGCCCGTTTGGTCAACCGGGTCGCCTGCTGTGAACCAGTCGCCAGCTTGTCGGCAACCTTCTGGGCCTCGGCTAGCAATTCGTCGCCTGGCACGGCCTT
>DNHM01000473.1:247-2988 GCA_003485885.1 Acidimicrobiaceae bacterium | reverse complement strand
GTGGTCGATAAAGGACTCGTCTTCAGTCTGACGTCGTCGCTCAGAAAGTACTGCTGCCACATGTAATGATCTGTCCAACGGCCTGCGGGCGTTTCTCGCCACCCATAGGGCAGTTTCAAATAGGACGCTCGAGAGTGTGTCACGCCAGTGAGAGAAATGGCATTGCGCGGAGTCTCGCTCAAGTGCCAGGCAAGACATCTAGGTCGAGAGAGATCGGTCGGCGCGTGACGTAGCGTGCCGTTTGCTTTCACAAAGATGGGCAGGGGGTGGACAAAGTCAGCGTCATCCAGGAGTTGCAACATGACCTGCAGGTGGTTTGGGAGCCAGAGGTCATCGTCGCCCTGATAGGCGATGAAAGGGGAGTCGACCGAACAAATGACTTCGTGCCGGACCGCCTCGGCATGCCTTGCGGACTTTGGCCGATCCACGAACGAGACACGTGAGTCCTGTTTCATCGCCTCGAAAACAACACCCCTGGTGTCATCGCCAACCCCATCACCGATCACAACGAGCGAAAGGTCTTCAAACGATTGCTGCAGCACGCTGGCGATCGAAAATGCAAGCGGGCCTGGGTGATTGTGGGTTGGGATGATGACGGTGACCGCAGGGCTGCTCATTAGCTGGGTCAAGCGCGGTGTCTGATTCCGAGGCGGCTAATGGCAGTCACCGTTTCCGCAGCTCGTCAGTTGGATAGGGAACAAAGAGGCTAGTTCGAAGGGGATTGCAGGAGAGTCCCACGCAAGCAAGAGCCGATCAGGATGCGCATGGTCATAGACCTGCGTGGGGTGATTGATCAGGAATGTCTCGGTCTCAGTCAGATTGAGTGTGATGTGCCAAACGCCCTTGGGAATTAAGAGCTGTCTCGTGCCATGGGCGGACAGAGGCACCTCCTGTACCAGGCCATGTGTCGGCGAATCCAACCGGGCGTCGTACAGCACCGACAGGGCCTCGCCATGAATGAGCGTGTAGCGGTCATCCTTTTTGAGATGAAGGCCCCAGCCCTTCGTGGTCCTTGAACGAATGGACCACGAATAGCAGTAGACAACAGGCTCATGCCAGAACTCGTTCTGACCGGGGTAGACCTCGAAGAGCCTGCCCCGATGGTCAACATGGTTCGTTGGTGCATAGGTCTTGACCCCAGTGATCACCGGAGCGACCGATTGGCCCGAAGACGTGACAGTCTGGAGGTCTTGGAGAGAGGCTTCGACGGTGTCGTCCAACCGGAATGGCGCGTCCATAGGTTCAACCTAGCTCAGGGTTAACGTAATCAGAACTCTTGCACTCCACTACTGGTGGGTGGCTGTGTGGAGCAACCTCGGTTTCGTTGACACCTTGATGTTGCCCCGCTTTTGTTGACTCGGTTTGCTGGAATTGGTGTGCCTGACCTGAGGTGAGGTCGCCATGTCAAAGAAGTATCTACCGGAGTTCGGTCGCCGGGTTCTCGATCTTGTCGAGACCGTAGACCGATCGTTGAGATCGCTCATGATCTTGAGGTCTCAGCCCAAACGGCCTATAGCTGGCGCAATCAGCACCTGATCGATACCGGGTAACGGTCCGGGCTCACGAGCACCGAATCAGCCGAGCTGAAAGCGGCGCGTATCGAGAACGCACAGTTGCGCGCCGAGCTGAAAGTGATGCGCCGTGCCAATGAACTGCTGAAGGAGAGTGCCGACCCAAAAGGCGATTCGAGGCGATAGATCAAATGGCCGCTGAAGGACTCTCGGTAAAGATTGCTTGCCGAGTCCTCGACGTCACCCGGGCAGGGTTCTATGCCTGGAAGAAGCGGCCGCTATCGCCTCGAGCTATCCGCAATGTCTGGCTCACCGACGTGATCACCGAGATCCATGTCGCGTCTCGGAGCACCTATGGGGCTCTTCGGGTTCATGCTGAGCTGCGCCTTGGCCGCGGCATCATTGTTGGCCACAACCAGGTTGGAGTCCTCATGCGAAACGCTGGGCTCGTGGGTCTGCCGCTGCGGCGTCGTTACCCGAAACGTGCCGGGCTCGACACGACTGCTGCTGATCTGGTCAACCGCGCGTTCGCGCGCGTTGAGCCCGACAAGTTGTGGGTCGTAGACATCACAGAACACCGCACCCGAGAAGGCAAGCTCTACTGCTGCGTCGTACTGGACACGTTCTCACGCCGCGTTGTCGGCTGGTCGATCGACTCGACCCCAACAGCCGCGCTCACGACCAATGCGTTGTCGATGGCGATCACCAATCGCCAACCCCGCAGCGGCCCGGGGTTAATCATTCACAGCGATCACGGAACCCAATTCACCTCATGGGCCTTCACCCGCCGAGCCCAACAATCAGGCCCGCTTCCATCAATGGGATCGGTCGGTGACTGTCTCGATAACCGCAAGTCAATGAAACTAGGCAACATCAGACCTATGAGCTGCGCCACAGTGCTGCGTCACTGCTGTCGGCGGCCGGTGTTCCACTTGAACAGATTGCGGATGTCCTGGGCCATTCCGGCACCCGCATGGTGCAAACGGTGTATCGACAACCTGTGACCTCGACGGTGTCCGCAGCGGCCGCGCCGATGGGTGAAATGTTCGGTTCCTAGTGCCATCGCTGCAAGTTGGCGAAATGACTCGCCCGGAGCATCTTGGGTGAGCCATAGAGTGCAAATGGCTCACCTGCGTACCCAAAAACGGAGAATGCGGCACTACGGGAGCAGTGCCGCATTCGAATGAGTGGAGCTTAGGAGAATTGAACTCCTGACCTCTTCCATGCCAT
>DNHM01000473.1:0-241 GCA_003485885.1 Acidimicrobiaceae bacterium | reverse complement strand
TCTCGCTGAAGCCTTCAAGGAAGCAGTCAGGGGTCCGTGGACGTCCGTCGAAGGACGTTGGTGGTTGCGGGGAATGGCCCACATTATGGGTCACCGCCGCGTACAGATTGAGGTTCGCCTCTGTGTGCCCAGGGTTTTCTCCCACTGATGTTCAGAGAAATTAGTGGATATTTCCACACGGAAATGGGGCTTCCCCAAAATAGCTGTCATCCAGCTGCCCTTGTGCGTTGTCTTCAACACA
>DNHM01000563.1 GCA_003485885.1 Acidimicrobiaceae bacterium | reverse complement strand
GCATGCAGGAAACCCATCGTTGGCACCAGCCCAACCGTCTTGCCTTCGGCCCGAGCAGCGTCGAGCAGCTCCCAAGTCTCAGCCAGGGTTGTGGTTACCTGCACGGTCATCCTTCGTTCTCTCTCGATTCTTCTGCCGGTGTGCACGCAGGGTCTGACCCCGCGTGACCGGCGGCAAGATGTTGGGCGGCGACAACCAGCGTGTCATACAACCCACGCTCCGAAGGAGGAAGGGCGACACGATGCGCATCAAGCGTGGTGTGATCTCCCCGGGCCGCTGGGCCAGTAAGCGCCGCAGCAGCGCCATGGGCCACGACATCATCGAAGCTGCCTCGAGCCAGGTCAAGGAACGCCTGCACCGGTACCCCGACCTGGTCGGCAAGCCGTTCGACCTGGCCAAGCAGTGCCACCAGATGATTGGCGCTGACCGCAGCAGTAGCGTGATAGAGCGCTCGTTTGGCATCGTCGACGACGAAACTCTGGCCACCGAACAGGTCGACGATCTGAGCTGCGGCCGGATCACCCGCCACCGCAAACCAGCCATGGTCGCGAAGCCGCGTTGCACCGACTTCAGCCGAGGGCAGTGCCATGAGCGGATGAATCGATCCGTGCCGTGGGTGTCCCGCTAGCGGTATAAGGCCGGTCGCGCCCGAACAATGCAGCACCACCGCATCACCGGGTGAAATGGCCCGGGCTACCTGAGCGATCGCCCGGTCGGGGGTTGCGATGAGTACGACATCGACGTCGGACGCAGCGCTCGCGACCGCGGCTTCACGCGCCAACAGATCAACCTGTAACCCAACAGCCTCACATGCCTGAGCGAACGACTGTCCGGCCCGGCCAGGACCAACAATACGGATGCTGGCGAGTGCCACGCTCAGAGCGATCCAATATTGCGGACTTCGCCCTCGTCTGGATCGGACCAGCCATCGAGCAAGTCGGGAGCAAGTTCACCGAGCGGGATCATCACGAAGGCGCGATCGCGCCACCGTGGATGGGGCACAATCAGGTCAGGTTCATTGACCGTCTCGCCGTCGACATAGACCACGTCGACATCAAGGGTCCGTGGGCCCCACCGCTCGATCCGGACCCGTTCGGCCTCCGCTTCGAGGGTGCGACACAACTCGAGCAGGTCACGAGGAGACAGATCTGTATCGAGCTCGACAACACAATTTAAGAAGGCGCCCTGTTCGGGCCCACCAATCGGGTCGGTCTCATATAGCGAGGACACCTGCACCAGGTCGGGCATGGCTTCGACGGCAGCCCGCAAATAACTAAGGCGTTCGCCCAGGTTGCTACCTAACCCGAGAAATGCTCGCCGAGTCATGTCAGCCGCGACTGCGAGTGATGCGGACACCCGATGCGGCAAGATCCTGTGCCATCGGCGGCCGCAGCTTCAAGATCTCGACGGTGACCTGGATCGCCTTGTCATCAACCAGCAACAAATCAGCGACCTGCTGCGCAAAATACTCGAGCAGCGTGAACCGGCTGTTCTCGACCAACTCCTGGATCTTCTCACCGAGAATTCCGTAGTTGATCGTGTCGTTCAGGTCATCGGACTGACCAGCTGCACGCAGGTCAGCAGTGACCTCGGCATTGATCTCGAATGGTTGACGTCGGGCCTGCTCTTCATCGAGCACGCCGCAATAGGCCATGACTCGGAAGCTCCGCAGCAAAATGGCATCGGATTCCATGGCGTTGTTTTAGTCGCTCGACTCGTCTTCGGGTTCGTCGACCGGCAAATTCGCTTTGCGATGGTCCGATTCATAAATCGTGTTGATGATCGACCGGCCGCGAGGACCAATCTGGCGGCCGAACAGTCGCTCGACCATCACGAAGGTTTCGGTAGGCGCTTCGAGATAGTCGCCCCAGATCAAAAACCCTCCGAAGAAACCCATCATCGTGTCGCCCAGCGACAAACGATGCATAAGCATGCGTTTGTTGTTGTCGAGCGCGATGCCCATCTGCTCATAGATACGAGGCATCAGGAAGGTTGGCTCTTGATCATCGGCAACCGGCCAATGGCGGTGGGCAAGACCGAGTTCCTTGTATGCCTGCAGATTGTGATTGCCAGGAATCATCGAGATCGTGAGGTCGAAGTTGTTATTCAGCACCCACACGATCTCTTCTTGACGACGCACCGGTCGATGGTTCGACCCCTTGCCACCCAGGCGTTCACACACCGCAATTTGGTCCTTGAGAATCCAGGTGAAGTGGCGCGGCTGAATGCCTTGTGCCCACTTGCCCCGCAAGCTCGAAATCGACATCTCAGCCATGAGGATTCAACCTAGACCGTGATCACCCCGGCAACCACCTTGATCGCCGTAAACCTGTCTACAAAGCCCACAACGCTTGGGTTGTGAGCAGAACATCATGCACTCGCACCACATCAACCCCATAACAACACGCCCAGACGGCCAACGCCACCGAGGCTTCACGACGATCCTCGGTCGACGTTGGTGCCGCCGAGTCGAGTGAACTACGGGTTGAGGAAGCGCATTGCTTCCATGCGGGTGGCTACGTCGTCGCGGAAGATACCACGCACCGCTGACGTGATCGTCGTGGCACCTGGCTTGCGAATGCCCCGCATGGCCATACACAGGTGCTCCGCTTCGATGACAACAATCGCGCCATTGGGATCGAGAACATCATCGATGGCATCGGCACACTGCGATGTCAGACGTTCTTGGACCTGGGGGCGACGGGCATAACCGTCGACCAGTCGTGCCAGCTTCGACAAACCGGTAATGCGGCCCTCTTGGTTCGGGATGTAGCCCAGGTGCGCAACACCATAAAATGGCACGAGATGGTGCTCACACAACGAGTAGATGGGGATGTCCTTGACGATGACCATTTCTTGGTGGCCAGCCTCGAACTGGGTCACAAGATGTTCGCGTGGATCCTGATGTAGACCGCCACAGACCTCGGCGTACATACGTGCAACCCGTTGGGGGGTGTCGTGCAGACCATCGCGAGTCGGGTCTTCGCCCATCGCCTCGAGAATTTCTGACACTGCAGCAGCAATACGTTCAAGATCTACAGGGTTTGACGGGTCAGCCACGATCGGAATCCTTTACTCATTCTTGCCAGCCAACGAGTGAACTTGAGCCGGTCAAGGGTCGAGATCAGCTATCGGCTGAGGGACGTTCCTGGGAACGGTACTCGCCCATCACGAACGGTTCACGGGCCAATGGCGAAGAAGATTGCACCGCACGGGGCGGGTCGCTATCCCATGTTCCCGCCTCGCCAAGGATCTCGCAAAGCTGGTGCTCGTCCAAGGTCTCGTGTTCGAGCAACGCCGCAGCAAGTGCATCGAGGGTGTCTCGATGATGGTTCAAGATCTCGTAGGCCTCACGGTGAGCCACGCCGATCAGATCACGGACCTCGTCGTCGATGACGTCGGCGACGACATCGGACATACCGCTTCCTTGGCCGACCTCTTTGCCCACAAAGACGTCGTCGTTCTCACGACCAAATGCTTGGGGACCGAGCTTTTCGCTCATGCCGAACCTGGTGACCATCTGACGAGCCAGTTTGGATACGCGAGCGATGTCGTCAGTCGCGCCTGTAGTTGGATCACCGAAGACGATCTCTTCGGCGGTACGACCACCAAGCAACATCGCGAGTTCGCTGCGCAGTTCCGAGCGCGAGTTCAAGTACTTGTCCCGTTCAGGGAGCGTCATCGTCCAGCCGAGTGCACGACCGCGAGACACGATTGAAACCTTGTGAACAGGGTCGGTGTGCTCATGGAGGTGGCCGACCAGCGCGTGGCCCGACTCGTGATAAGCGATCACTCGCTGCTCGTGATCGCTCATGACTCGGCTCTTGCGCTCAGGCCCACCGATAACACGATCGATGGCGGCACCAACGTGTGTCGTGGTGATCTCATGTTGGCCGTCGCGAGCGGTCAACAGGGCCGCCTCGTTTAGCAAGTTTGCAGGTCGGCACCGGTGAAACCAGGCGTACGACGAGCCAGTGTGTCCAGGTCAACCCCGGGTGCCAACGGTTTGCCCTGAGCATGTACCCGCAAGATTTGTTTACGACCAGGCAGATCTGGTTTATCGACAGCGATCTGGCGATCGAATCGACCGGGGCGAAGCAATGCTGGGTCGAGAATGTCTGGCCGGTTCGTAGCGGCGATCAAGATGACGCCAGTATTGCCCTCGAAACCATCCATTTCGACGAGCATCTGATTAAGCGTCTGCTCGCGTTCGTCGTGCCCACCACCCATACCAGCACCCCGATGGCGACCAACCGCGTCGATCTCATCAATGAAAATGGTGGCAGGTGCAGATTCCTTCGCCTGTTCGAACAGGTTGCGCACCCGGCTTGCGCCGACACCAACGAACATTTCGACGAAGTCAGAACCAGAGATCGAGAAGAACGGTACGCCAGCTTCGCCAGCTACAGCTCGAGCGAGCAAGGTCTTACCCGTGCCGGGAGGACCGTAGAGCAGGACTCCCTTAGGAATCTTGGCGCCGAGAGCATGGAAGCGCGCGGGATCCTTGAGGAAGTCTCGGATCTCTCGGAGCTCTTCGACC
>DNHM01000330.1 GCA_003485885.1 Acidimicrobiaceae bacterium | reverse complement strand
GTCGCTTCATAGCGGCATCCGAAGCTCGCCATGCCGAGGCGGCAGCAGAGATGGGACTGCTGCGCCACAACACCGCGTGGGCGGTAGCGCTCGGTGAGCTCGATCACTGGAAGAAGTCGGTGGATGCCGCAACGCACATCCCAGGCTCCGCTACCAGTCGTTCGAGCGCCGACTACCACTTCGTCACGATGGCCCCGGCTTTGTCCTCGGCCACGGCCAGCACCTTCACTGCGCCGAGCAGTAGTAGTAGCGGCGGCGGGGGTGGCGGCGCTGGCGCTGGTGGAGGAGGAGGCGGCGGCGGATCGTGGTAGCCGGGATCGATCGCGCTGGTCCCTCGTGGATCTAACATCGAGTGTTGGCAGTGCTGTCGCAGCAGAGACTGTTGAGTTGCGGCTCAGCTCGGCGTCGGCCAAGGAGAACTCATGATCACTCTCGTCATCTTCATTGTGGTGATCGCGGCCGTGCTCGGACTGGTGGCGATGTTCATCTACAACGAGCTGGTCAAGCATCGGGAGCATGTCCGGAGCGCGTACGCCCAGATCGACGTTCAGCTCGAACGTCGCCATGACCTCATTCCCAACCTCGTTGACATTGCCAAGGTCTATATGAGCCACGAGCGGGAGACGCTCGAAGGTGTGGTGAACGCTCGGGCAGCAGCGGCCCAGGCCCTTATCAAGGTCGGCGGCGACTCGGCCAATCTTGATGCGATGCAGCGGCTAGGTACATCCGAAGGGGCGCTGGGTGCGTCGCTCGGACGGCTGCTGGCTGTTGCCGAGGACTACCCCGNNNNCGAGCGCAGAGCTGGCCGTGACCGAAGATCGCATCGCCTACTCCCGCCAGCACTACAACGATCGGGTGAACGACTACCGGACGTATAAAGCCAGCTTCCCGCCCGTGATCTTGGCCGGCGCTTTCAGATTCCGCGACAGCGCGTACCTAGATCTCACCGATCAGGCGCACCAACGTGGCGCGATACAGATAACGCTCGACGACTGATTCGAATGCCAGCTTGTAGATCGGCCTGCCGGCGACGCACATGGACCGAAAGTCGGTGATGAATATCGCTGTAGGCCATAGATCTGGCGAGACTGGGCGCTGGCGCCGAAGGGAGTTCGGGGTGATCCGTGGGCGGTCGAGTTGACCAAGAGTCTGACGGCGTCGTAGCGGCTAATGCTCGAAACTTCCGGTGATACCGGCCGAGTCGTCATCATGATTACGACTCGAGCGCAACCACATAGTCGTCGAGTAGTCGGCGAAGTAGGTTTGGCCGATGACCACAACCGTTCACTCCTCAACGCCAAGGGTTGCCGATGCATTGGCGCACTACGACATCAAGAACGCCACCGCCATCCAGGTCGGTGATCTGTACGTCTTCAGTGGCATGACTGCTATCGATCTCGACACGTTCGAGGTGCCCGACATTGACTTAGCTGGTCAGGCCCGACTCACACTTGAGAACTTTGGCCTGATTTTGAGCGATCTTGGTTTGTCGCTCGACCACGTGGTGAAGATCAATGCCCACCTCGTTGACTTGGAAGATTTTGCGGTGTGGAATCAGGTATTTCTCGACGTCTTTGAGCCTCCGTACCCTTGTCGAACAACGGTCGGTGCTCCGCTTGTGGTCGGCAAGATCGAAATCGAGATCATGGCAGCAGCCGTCCCTCGACGTTGAAAGCGGCGAAAATCTGTTGGCTGCTAGAGGTCTGCCCACCGAGCGCCAGAATGTGCGTGTGTGAACCCTCCGTAGTCGAGTTACTCAATCAGGCCCGGGCGAGAGAAGGCTGAGCACCGCAGGTAGACTTTGTTCCTTCGAATCGCTTTTCGAGATGCGGTCGCCTATTTCGTCGCGGGTCGGGACGCAACCGCCGATTCGTTCGGGCGCACGCCTACGCACTGCTTGACTGCGGCCATCATCTCAGCCGTGCTAGCGATCGAGCGCCTCTCAGTATCGAAGTCGACGCGCTGAGATATCGGCTAGCAATAGCAAACTTTCGTGCTAGTGCATGCAGAAACCCCGACCTCTGAAATCGTGGAGAGATCAGGGTTTCTGAGTGGTGCACCCCCGGGACTTGAACCCGGAACCTGCGGATTAACAATCCGCCATCAAAGTGGTGCAGGCTCCAAGTGCCTTCGCGTGGGAACTTGTAGAACTCTGCTTTAGTAAAGAAGCAGATCCCAGGTTGACGCCCAATACAATACCAAAAGCGGCGACAGGCTCATCGTTACGCACGAACGATCTGGAGGTTGGCTATCTGCTCGCAGACTTGGAAGCCCAGATCAGTAGAAGACCACACTCAAAGTGCAAATGGCATCTGCTTCTGGCTGATCGAATAAAAAGGAAGGTTTTCAAAATGACATTTCAAACTATCAATACGCGTGTTCGCTAGATTGTGGAGAGCCGTTGGACGACTCTGGCGACAGCGAGCATTCTTATAGTCACGTCCGTGGCCGATATCGTTGACGATGTTGACGACATAGGCTCTCAACATGGGGTCTTCGCTTTCGGACTGGTGCAGGTGGTTAAAACCCTGCCGGAATTTACGCATGCGGCCAAGCTACTTGAAGGTGACTGAGCCTGTGAGCAGTCCCCATGATCCGGTCCAGGGGTTATGCGACTTTGAGTTGGTGGTTGGCGGTCCAGTTCTTTTAGTACTGGTCCGAGGTGGATTGGTTTAGTGCTGAGTGTGGCCGGTTGAGGTTGTAGTCGACGCACCAGTCTTCGATGAGGACTTGGGCTTCGAGTAGTGAATCGAACTGCCAGAGGTTGAGGAGTTCGTCGCGTAGCCGGCCGTTGAAGGACTCGATCCAGGCGCTCTGCCAAGGCGATCCTGGGTCGATGACAACTGCGCCGACCCGTTTCTCATGGCACCAGTCAGCAACCGCGTGGGCAACAAACTCGGGACCGTTATCGAACCTAATAAAGGCCGGTATTTGGCCTCGCTCGATTGCGATGCGGGCCAATGTGTCCACGATACGATCCGCACCGATCGAGTGATCAACCACGATGGCGAGGCACTCGCCGCTGAACTCGTCGATGACGTTGAGCATCTTCACTTGGCGGCCATCAATGGTGTGATCGAACTGGAAATCCATGGCCCATAAACAGTCAGGAACGATGGGTGACATAGCGCCGACGTTGGCCCCAATGCCGGCCAGCCGCTTCTTGCGACACTTGACAGGCACCTGCAAGCCTTCGTCACGCCACAGCCGATGTACCCGTTACTTGTTGATCCCGTAGCCAGAATTGATGAGTCCGGTGTGAGCGCGTCGCCAACCCCAACGTAGGGGTCTGTGGGCGAAGGCTCGGAGTTATTCACGGATCACGGTCTTGTCATCTGCGGCTGGTTGAGGCTGGTGACGTTGTACTGATCGGTGTTGGCCGACCACGCGACATACTCGTCGTTGCGACACCCCGAACACGCCCATCAAGTCATCAACAACGATGGGCAATCAGCGATGCCACGTCGACTCAGCGATCTCGAGCTGGTGACATGTATCGACCAGATCCATGCCGCCTGATTGAAGCCGTTGACCCTCCGCAAGCTTGCGAATGATCTGCTCCGGTGTGTGTCTGCGTCTAGCCATCACAATTCTCTTCGGGCCCGCCCAACAATGGACGAACCAACAGAACCACACAACCCGCGGACCGAAATCAAGGGATCAGCTCACCTGATCTACCCAAACTGTTAGACGATTCGTCCTCTAGCCAGGCTCTGAGGAAGCAGCTGCACTCGATGATGCCTCCTCAGCAGGTGTTTCCGGCCCGAAGTAGCCCAGCTCGAACCGTTCGTTAGCAATCCAGTAGCAACGGCAGACTTTCATGCCCCTACATGCAGAAACCCTGACCTCTCAAATCGTTGAGAAATCAGGGTTTCTGAGTGGTACACCCCCCGGGACTTGAACCCGGAACCTGCGGATTAA
>DNHM01000079.1:1089-2519 GCA_003485885.1 Acidimicrobiaceae bacterium | reverse complement strand
AGGTAGTCGGGATCGTCGCTTATCCGGTCTTTGAAGAAGCCCATGTTCTCTTCGGTTCGCATATAGGCCCCGGCCTGCCAGCCAGCCTCCTTCAGGTCATCGTCGAGTTCAGGTTCGATGCCCAGTCGTTTACAGAGAGGCAGCGCGGTTTGGTGAGCCCGAAGCATTGGACTTGCGACGACATGGTCGATCTGTTCGCCGCTGAGATAGTCGCCAATGGATTGCGCCTGCGAGATACCGAGTTCGCTCAGCGGCGGATCGCCATCACCACCGGACTTGGATTCGTCGTGAGGTTGGCCGTGGCGGATAACGAGGATGTGCATGGGTTGTTCAAAGTTCCTGTAGGCCGATTTCGCGGCCGCGGTCGCCGACCGCCTGCACGAACAGATCTGGTTCGTCATTGCTAACGACGGTCTGAGAGATGTTCATGCGGTGATCGGAGGTGGTCAGATGGATGAGCCGTTTGTGCAGGGTTGCTTCGGTGAAGTCTGCCCACTGAAGTTCAACACTGGTGCGATCTAGTTCGTGTTCGAGTTGGCCGATTCGAGTCAACACGCCGCTGCCGCGCTTTTCAAAAAGCAGCATCCGATGTTCTGTTACTACTAACCATTGGGCGCCGAGCAGTCGGTGTGATCCAAGTGTGCTCGTCAGCCCGTATCGCTCGATGTACCGGGCGAGCACACTGGAGGCCGACGCCGTGCGAGGACCTTTCACACCCTTGATAGCGAACGCCGCTTCGATTCGGGTGTCGGGTGAAATACGGCTTGCGAACTTGCGGCGCAGTCGGTCATTCGGCATCACGACACTCGAACGTAGTGGGCTGCGGGCATCAGGTTGGTCTTCAGCGGTGACGTTCCCGGAGCTGCACAGCGATCTCCGGTCCAACGAGGCCTCGTAGCTCGGCGTGGAGCGACTCGCCTACGGTGACGTCGCCCACGAAGGCCGATGCCAGCGCTTCGTCGTCGCCGCCCTTAGTCGTGCAGCACCAGGCCATAGATTCTAGGCCACCGTCCCAGTCGGGGCGTTTCCACGGTCGCAACGTCTTTGAGCCATCGTCGTGGTGGTCGACCTTGAGCGGTGCCTGCCAACAGATCGATGGTTTGTATTCGATCGGGTTCTCGTCGTCCTGCATCGCCGCCAGGTGCAATGCGCACCCCTCGCCGCCAGCGAATCCGGGTCGGTTGTGAAAGATACATGCGCCGTCGATGACGCGGGTATTTGTGCGGTTCTCATCGCTGAAGACACCGCCCTCGAAGGCAGCATCGGCGTACTGGAAGATCGCTTCGTCGATGGTGAGGCCGAGGGCTGCGATTCGAAGCGCTTCGTCTTCGTCGATCATCTGAGCGCCGACCGAGCAACACCCCTGGTTCAGATCTGAAGACGCTCGCTCCAGGATCCCTTCGCAACCGTTGTTCCAGATGCACGTCCAG
>DNHM01000079.1:0-953 GCA_003485885.1 Acidimicrobiaceae bacterium | reverse complement strand
GTATGGAACAAGACCATGAGCCGAGGATCGCCGTCTATCTCGACTACGAGAACCTTGCTATTGGTGCTCGCGAGAACCTGGGTGTGGCCTTCGATTTTGCCAACGTTGCCGACGCTCTTGCCGAGCGGGGACGCGTCATTGTGCGAAAGGCCTACGCGGACTGGTCGTACTTCGACAAAGACCGTCGCATGCTCACCCGTCATCAGGTTGAACTCACCGACATCCCCCAAAAGATGGGTGGCAGTCGCAAAAATGCAGCAGACATCAAGATGGCGATTGATGCGGTCGAGCTCGCCCTCGAACGGAAATATATTTCCACGTTTGTCATTTGCACCGGTGACAGCGATTTGAGTCCGCTCGTGCATAAATTGCGCGAGTTTGACCGAACCGTGATCGGTGTCGGCGTCAAGGGATCTACATCGAACTTGTTGCCTCCGGCATGCGACGAGTTCTTGTTCTACGACAATCTTGTGGATACTTCGCAGCCGCCTTCAACCGAGCGAAAACACTCAACACCAGGCGATCTATCGCTTGTCATCACCACGCTGGCAGGTCTCGAAGAGTCGACGTCGGGTCCGGTGCGGGGGTCAGCACTCAAGCGGGCAATCCTGCGCAAGGAACCCACATTCAATGAAGCAGATCTTGGGTTCCGGGGCTTCGGCGGCTTGTTGCGAGGGCTCGTCGATCGTGATTTGGTCACCCTCGATGGATCGGGCGACCCGATCGTGTCGATCGCTGGCAGCGGCGCACTCGAGGCTGCCGACACGTTGCTCACGACGGTGGTGGGCGATGCTAAGAGCGTTCCCTATACCGGATTGAAACAGGCACTTCTGAAGGCCGACAGCAGCTTCTCCGAAGCCAACTTGGGCTTCCGTAACTTCGGCAGTTTCGTTCGGTCTGCTGAAGCCCGCGATCTGATCAAGGTGACAGGCAAGAACGACGACCGTGTTGTC
>DNHM01000080.1:2110-2724 GCA_003485885.1 Acidimicrobiaceae bacterium | reverse complement strand
GATAAGCGACGATCCCGACTACCTCTACCGACCCGAAGGCCGCCACGTGTTCAACGAACGGGTCATACGCGCCTTCACCAAGGTCCGGAACAACCACCCGGGTCAAACCGTGGCCGTCTTCTGCCATGGCATGGTCACCACAACATTCCTGTCGACCGTGCTCGGTTTTGAGCCAGGGCCTCGAGACTTTCATGCTCACTACACCGGGCTGACTCGAGTGCGTGGTTCCTCAACGTTGGATATCTGGGGACTCGACAGCTTCAACGAAACGATGCACCTTCGCCACCTGTAATCAGCTGTAATCAGCTGTGTTGGCCTCGCCGATCGTCATCACGAACGTTGCGACGCTGCCGTTTCGAGGTGCGACGCAACGACAGGCTTCCAAAGCCAGAGATCACTGCCACGTAGAAACCCACGTCGTACCAAATGCCGTCGTTATTCGGCTCATAGATGCGAATATCGCCGTCGAAGACGTGACCAACCAGCGCAAACGGAGCGATCCAGCCATGCCAGATCCCCGTGAAGAAGCCCGCGGTATCCCCGGGTGAGTACGTGCCGTTGCCTGCCGCACATCCAGCAAGGAGAGTGAGCACCGCAGCGAGACCCAGAAATCG
>DNHM01000080.1:0-2085 GCA_003485885.1 Acidimicrobiaceae bacterium | reverse complement strand
CGTAGGGCAGGAAACCCTAGGGCAGGAAAGCGCATGCCTCGACTCTAGGCGAGCGCTGGTTCGGAGGCTCCACGATCAATCTGGTGCAGTGAAAGAGCTGACGAGATCACGAAACAATGACCTGGCATCGATAAGGCCCGACCATTCCAGGGTGTTCTCAATTACCCTTGCGGACCTATGAGCGAGCTTGAAAAAGCCTACGTCCCGGCCGATGCCGAGGCTGCGGTCACCGCCAAGTGGGACGCGGCACACGCGTTCCATGCCATGCCTGTCAACGCGGGGACTGACACCTACTCCGTGGTGATCCCGCCACCGAACGTCACGGCCGCGCTCCACCTTGGCCATGCGCTCAACAACACGTTGCAGGATGTGCTCATCCGCTTCAACCGCATGTTGGGCAAACCAACCTTGTGGATGCCTGGCACTGACCATGCCGGCATAGCCACCCAGACCGTTGTCGAGAAGCGACTCCTGGCCGATGGCATCAAACGACTCGATATGGGGCGCGAAGCATTCGTCGAGACCACCCAGGCGTGGAAGGACGAATACGAGGCAACAATCCTCGAACAACTCAAGGCCATGGGAGCGTCGTGTGACTGGGAACGCACCCGTTTCACCATGGACGACATGTGTGCGACCGCCGTGCGCCACGCATTCTTCAAACTCTTCGACGACGGCCTGATCTACCGCGGCAAACGACTGGTCAACTGGGACCCAGCGACCCGCACCGCGTTGTCCGACGACGAGGTCGAGATGGAAGACATCGACGGCCACATGTGGTATCTGCGATATCCGCTCGAAGACGGCAGCGGCCATGTCACCGTGGCCACGACCCGACCAGAAACGATGCTCGGAGACACGGCAATCGCAGTGAATCCCGACGACCCGCAGGCCGAAGCTGTTATCGGCAAGTACGTCGTCTTACCCATCGTCGGCCGCCGCATTCCCATCGTTGGCGACGACTATGTGGTGATGGCAGACCCCGAGGGCGATACCAAGGCGCAATACGCCAGCGGCTTCCTCAAGGTCACTCCGGCACACGACCAAAACGACTGGGACATCGGCCTTCGCCACGAGCTGCCGGTCATCAACATCATGGGTCCCGACGGCGCCATCAGCGACCAGTACGGTTGGGACGATATCAGCGACGAGGCCCGCCAATTTGTGGGTATGAGCCGCGAAGATGCACGCACGGCCATCGTCGAATGGTTCGACGCCAACGAGTTGTTGGCCGAGGTCCGCGACTACTCGCACTCTGTTGGACACAGCTATCGCAGCCATGTTGCGATCGAGCCGTGGCTCAGCGACCAGTGGTACGTCTCGGTAACCGACGACCGACTCCGCGGCTCTGCTCTTCGAGCCCAGACCCCTGACCAAGCGCCCGACCTGCCTGCCGATGTGTCCGAGCGATCGACTGAAATGCCAGGCGACGGCGAACTTCGGTTCTTCCCTGATCGGTACGCCCGCACCTATCAGGCATGGCACGAAAACATCCGCGACTGGTGCATCAGCCGTCAACTGTGGTGGGGCCACCAGATCCCGGTATGGATGCGCCTTGTCAACGAAGCCGATGCATCGGCAGAAGTCGTCGAAGCACTCGAGCGGGTTGGCATCGACGAAGCGGTGCGCGTCGACTCGCAGTGGAACCCGATGGGGGCCGCCCACTACGCCCGACGAGTCACCACCACCGAGATCGAAGAAGCGATCTGCATTCCACCCGATGCCACGCTGCGTCGGTCCGAAGCCCCGAATACCACTGGCGAAACCGAACTCGTGACAGCAGTCGAAGCGGCTGGTTACACCCGCGATCCTGACGTACTCGACACCTGGTTCTCGTCTGGTCTGTGGCCGATGTCCACCATGGGCTGGCCATTCCCCGAAGACTTCCCGGAAACGGTGGGTCTGCTCCAGAGTTACAACCCCACATCGGTGTTGTCGACCGCGCGCGAAATCATCACCTTGTGGGTCAGCCGCATGGTCATGTTCAACCGGTACTTCCTCGACGGTCAGGTGCCCTATAACGACGTCTTCATCCATGCGATGGTCCAAGACGGCCATGGTCAGAAGATGTCCAAGAGCCTGGGT
>DNHM01000086.1 GCA_003485885.1 Acidimicrobiaceae bacterium | reverse complement strand
AGGAGTGCCGGGATGATGTTCGAAACACATGCGCCCTGATAGTCAGGCACGGCCATCTGGCTAGCAATGAGCTCGACGGGTTTCAATTTGGCTCGTTCCATCATCCACAGTCTGGCCTACGATGAGAGTGTGCGTGTGTCCACCCGCGGCGATTATGCCTGCAGAGCCCTTCTTTCAATGGCTATTCGCGACGACCGCTCCAAGCCGGTATCGGTTCGAGACATCGCCGAACGCACGGCACTACCGCAGCCATACCTTGAACAGATCCTGCTGTCGCTGAAAGGTGCGGGCATCGTTCGGTCAAAACGTGGCGTTGGCGGCGGCTATATGTTGAGCCGTGAGCCCAAAGACATTCGCCTCAGCGCTGTCGTCAGCGCTGTCGATGGGCCAATTGTTGCTGGCGACTTCGGCCAACCACATACCGATGGAGCATGTGACCACGAAGGCCAATGTGTGCTGCTTGCGGTATGGGGCCATGTTGGCGAACAGATGCGTGAACTGCTCGATTCATTCACGCTGGCCGATGTAGCCGAGATGGCCAACGGCGATAGAACGTGGCCACCTACCATTGGTGCAGTAACGAGCTGAGAACACAACCAGCCCGGCCCAGAACCGACCCTGCCCAGCCAAGTTTGGCTCTACGCCAGAGGTGGACGGCCGTTAGCTGAACCGTTGCGCGAGCAACTCTGCAAGGTCCGCAGGAATCGGCGCCTCAAACACCATGGCTTCGCCGGTGATGGGGTGCTCGAAGCCGAGTCGTTCAGCGTGCAAGGCAACTCGGCTAAAGCCGTCCTTGCTGTTGCGGTCGCCGTAGGTCGGATCACCAAGAACTGGGTGGCCAATCGCCGACAGATGTACACGGATCTGGTGGGTGCGTCCGGTCTCGAGTTGGCAACGCAGATAACTCACGGCCGGAGGGTCGTAGGTGCGGTTACGCACCTCGTAGTGGGTCCGTGCGTGCCGTCCATCGGCCAGCACCGCCATGCGGGTACGGCGTTGGGTTGAGCGGCCAATCGGTGCATCGATGACGCCACGGTCATCGTCGACGATCCCGAGTACGACGGCGGCATACACCCGTTCGACCTCGTGTTGCGCCATTGCTGCGGTCAGAACGTCGTAGGCCTCGGTCGTGCGGGCGACAACGAGCAGACCACTAGTTTCGCCGTCGAGTCGATGCACGATGCCGGGGCGACCGTCTTGGCCCACTCCATCGATTTCGGGGAACCGGGCTAGCAGGCCGTTTACCAGCGTCTTATCCGGACGTCCGGCGCCTGGATGCACGATCAGCCCAGCCGGCTTGTTCACCACGATGACGTGTTCGTCGGAGTACACAACTTCGAACTCGACTTCGAGGTCGGCTTCGAGCACAACGACTTCGACAACGGTCGGAGCGAAGACAATGTGTTGTCCGGCAGTCACTCGTATCGATCGTTGTGTTACCGGATCACCATCGATGGCCACCTTGCCATCAGCGATGAGAGCAGCAGCGACCGAACGCGAACACCCATCGAGCATGGCAACAACCCTGTCAAGTCGTTCGCCATCGAGCGCGTCGGGAAGAATCTCGTCAATCATGCAGGTTCTCGGAAACTGAGCCACATCAGGCCCATTGCGCCGCAGACCACGGCGATATCGGCCACATTAAAAATCGGCCACCATTGGAAATCGATGAAGTCGATGACTCCACCGCTCATAAAACCATCTTTGGCTCGAAAGATTCGGTCGATCACATTTCCGATAGCGCCACCTGCGATCGCTCCGAAGAGCACCACCATGCGACGGTCGGTAATCGTTCGGGCGTACCAAAGAACGCCACCAATCACAAACAGGATGAGGACGCCGAGCCATCGGCCGATGCCTGAACCGACCCCGAAAGCGGAACCGAAGTTTCGCGTCAGATTGAATCGAGCTGTCCAGAACAGGTCGATATTGCGATCGACGAGTGCTGATGCAGCCCAGATCTTGGTGATCTGATCAAGGACGAGAACGACAACGCCGACAGAAACAACGATCCGCATGTTGCCCCCAGGGGCGGTAGCTACCGGTGCGCCATCGACGTTTTGGTCAGCGTCGGAATCCGGCGACTTTGTATTCGACACGTTCAGCAGCCCACGGAATAGCTTCGAGGCGTTCTTTCGGAATTGGCTTTCCGGACGTCACACAGATGCCGTAGGTACCCGCCTTAACTCGGGCTAAGGCTTCGTCAATTTCTTCGACAGCGGCCTCTGCGGCGCTACTCAACGCAAGGTCTCGTTGGCGTTCGACCTGCAGCGTGTCGCCGTCGCCGGACTCCTCGTCGAACTGAACATCGCCCGGCTCGCGGTCAACAAGCAAGCTGTCTGCCTCTTCTCGCCACGTTTTCGCGTTCTTCATGTACTTCGCACGGACAGTAAGGAGCTCTGCCTCTTGTGCGTCGATGAATTTTTGCCCAAAGGGATTCTTGACTGGCTTTGGTGCCTTATCGGCAGACTTACTCACAGTTGCCTTCTTTGCTGCTTTTCTTGCGGGATTAGGTTTTCGCGCGGGAGCATCTTTGGCCTCCGTCTTCTTCGAAGGGGCCTTCTTGGCCACTGCTTTTTTGGCCGGCTTCTTCTTGGCTGCCATCGGTACCCTCCGCTCTGCCTGAGCGGGCGGAGTATAGCAACAACAAATCCCGATCCATGGTCGGTATGTGGCGCTAGCCTCTCGCAAGTGAGCGAGCAGCTGCCGTATCCCCCCGTCAATCCCAAGTTAGATCTTCCCGCGCTTGAGCGGCGAATATTACAACAGTGGCAGGACGAAGACGCCTTCGCGGCCTCTATCGAGCAGCGGCCAGCTGACTCCGAGTATGTGTTCTATGACGGACCACCGTTCGCCAACGGCCTGCCCCATTACGGGCATTTGTTGACGGGTTATGTCAAAGACGTCGTGCCCCGCTACCAGACCATGCGCGGCAACCGAGTCGAACGTCGTTTTGGCTGGGACTGCCATGGTCTGCCCGCCGAAATGGGGTCCGAACAAGAACTCGGGGTGTCTGGCCGACGAGCCATCACCGAATACGGCATCGACAAGTTCAACGAGTACTGCCGTTCCGCGGTGCAGCGGTATACCGCTGAGTGGGAGCTCTACGTCACCCGTCAGGCCCGCTGGGTCGACTTTGAGAACGACTACAAGACGATGGACGTCTCCTATATGGAGAGCGTCATCTGGGCCTTCAAGCAGCTCTATGACAAGGGTCTGATCTACCGCGCCAATCGGGTCATGCCATACTCGTGGGGCGCAGAAACACCGCTCTCGAACTTCGAGATTCGTCTTGACGACGCAACCCGGCCTCGCCAAGACCCGGCGCTGACTGTTGCCTTCACCCTCGACGATGGCGTGCAGCTGCTTGCCTGGACCACAACGCCGTGGACCTTGCCGTCCAACCTCGCCCTCGCAGTCGGCCCTGCGATTAGTTACAGCCAGGTTCGGGCCGAAGGCGAATCCGCCGATTGGATCATGGGCACCGAGGCCCTTGGTCGCTACGGCCGTGAACTTGGCGACTACACGGTGGTGCAAGAAATATCAGGCGCAGAACTCGTCGGCCGCACCTACACACCCCTGCTCCCCTATTTCGCGGATCATCCTGATTCGTTCCGTGTACTCAGCGCTGAGTTCGTTGAGACCGGCGACGGCACCGGTGTTGTACATATGGCGCCAGGTTTCGGTGAAGACGATCAAGCAGTGTGCGAAGCCAACGGCATCACCATGGTTGTGCCCGTCGACGACGAAGGGAAATTCACCGACGAAGTCGGCGACTGGTCCGGCATCAACGTCTTCGAGGCCAACCCGCTCATCATCGATCACCTGAAGGATGCTGGCGTCATTGTTCGCCACGAGACCTACGACCACAACTATCCGCACTGCTGGCGCACCGATACCCCGGTGATCTACCGGGCTCTGCCATCGTGGTATGTCGAGGTCACAGCGTTCCGCGACCGCATGGTCGAGCTCAACCAAGAAATCAACTGGGTTCCGAACAACGTCAAGGACGGTCGCTTCGGCAAATGGCTCGAGGGAGCCCGCGACTGGTCCATCAGCCGCAACCGTTTCTGGGGTTCACCGATCCCCGTCTGGGAATCGGATGACCCGAACTACCCCCGCATCGATGTCTACGGAAGCCTCGATGAGCTCGAGGCCGACTTCGGCGTGCGTCCAACCGACCTCCATCGTCCGTACATCGACGAACTGACTCGCCCAAACCCCGACGATCCGACCGGTACCTCGACCATGCGCCGTGTCCCGGAGGTCTTCGACTGCTGGTTCGAGAGTGGGTCGATGCCCTACGCCCAGGTGCACTATCCGTTCGAGAACAAGGAATGGTTTGAAAACCATTTCCCAGCCGACTTCATCGTCGAGTACATCAATCAGACACGTGGCTGGTTTTACACCTTGCATGTGCTGTCAACCGCGCTGTTTGATCGACCGCCCTTCCAGAACGCGATCGCGCACGGCGTGGTTCTGGCCGAGAACGGCGACAAGTTGTCCAAGCGGCTCAAGAACTATCCCGATCCTCAAGAGATGCTCGAGACCGCCGGCGCCGACGCGCTTCGCTGGTACATGATGGCTTCGCCGATCGTTCGAGGAGGCGACTTACGCATCAGCGAACGTGAAATTCGCGACGTAACCAGATTGATCATCAACCCCGTCTGGAACGCCTATTCCTTTTTCAGTCTGTACGCCAACGCCGATGGCCTAACTGCCGAGTTCGATGCTTCGAGCACCGATCTTGTCGATCGCTACATCTTGGCCAAGACACGCGAACTCGTCGAGTCGGTCACCAACGCCATGGACGCGTACGACCTGCCCGGTGCTACCGCCACGGCACAATCGTTTACCGACGCGCTGAACAACTGGTACATCCGCCGCAGCCGTTCCCGTTTCTGGGCGCCAACGTCGGAAGCCAACCCTGGCGACAAACAGGCCGCCTACAACACCCTTTACACCGTCCTCGTGACCCTCAGCCGTACGTTGGCACCTCTGCTGCCCATGGTGACCGACGAGATCCATCGCGGCCTCACCGGCGGCGACAACGTGCACCTCGCTGATTGGCCCGCTGCTGACGTCTTGCCATCTGACCCCGAACTGGTTGCGGCTATGGACCAGGTCCGCGAAGTCTGTTCAGCCACGCTCAACCTTCGAGAAGCTGAAGGAATCGGAGTGCGCATTCCACTTGCCGAACTCACCATTGCTGGCAACGACACCGACGTTCTTGTCGAATTTGCCGACCTCATCAGCGATGAGATCAACGTAAAGAAGGTCACCTTCTCGACCGACCTCGACGCATTCGCTGCCAGAGTCCTCAAGCCCAACGGCAAGCTGCTCGGTCCCCGACTCGGCAAGGGTATGCAAGACGTGCTTGCAGCGGCACGCGCCGGGCAATGGAGTCCGAACGACGACGGCACCGCAGCGGTAGGCGAACACACGCTTACCCCCGACGAGTTCGAGATCGCTCTTGAGCCAGCCACCGATGGTGCCGTTGGCGGCTTGAGTTCTGGCGACGCGGTTGTTGTACTCGACACTGACCTCACGCCAGAACTTGTGAACGAGGGTCATGCACGCCAGCTGTCTCGATGGATTCAGGACGCCCGCCGTTCAGTTGGCCTCGACGTCACCGACCGGATTGCCTTGACCATCGCCACCGATGCCGAAGTCCAAGGATGGCTTGAACCCCACACCGACAATCTCGCTGCCCAGGTGCTCGCTATCCAACTTGGCTTCGGTGCCGTCGATTCCACTGAGTTTGTCTATGAACTCGATGGCCACGCCGTCAGCTTCGCACTGGCAAAGATCTGAATCTGTTGGTTCGACTCATCGAGATTGATGGGTTGAGCCAACAGATCAGGCACGACAAATGTGCTAGCCGAGCGCATCATTACTGACGTTCTCAGCGAGCAGTTTCGTGATCTGGTCGTGCGTGCACGAGCCACCGCCTGCTCAGCACTACGAGCTGAGTGAGTCGCTAGCGGTCGCTTCTAGTTCTCGTCGTCGAAGAACCTGTCGGCTACATCACTATCGAGGCCGCCTTCAGAATCGTCGGCAATGCCTCGGAGTTCTGCCAGAAACCGATCCGAATCGTCATTCTCGGGGGCAAGCGTTACAAC
>DNHM01000140.1 GCA_003485885.1 Acidimicrobiaceae bacterium | reverse complement strand
CCGAAACCAGGTTCGGCACCCCGAGGAAAGGCCCTGCTGGGCATCCAGACACGTACTGCCGGCGGCCAGATCGTTGTCGACTATGAACGATGCCCGCTCTTGCCGTGCAAGGGCGAAGATGCACCTGGCAATACCGATGAGATCGGAGCGGCAGCTCCTGATTTGGACCTTACACACTTCACCGACGCGGTGCCGAGCAACTGGCAACTTGGCGCACTCGGTGACCATGACGAGTGGGCGGTTGGCGACGTGCGCTCGGACTACCAGCGCGACATGGTGGATATGGCAACAGCGTTGGTGCGGATCACCCACAACCAGGCAGCAGTGCACCGCGACGTGGATGCGTCGAGTTACCCGGGGCGACTCGTGTACGGCGGACATACCGTTGCGCTGGCACAAGCGTCGCTGAACCGAGTGCTTGCCGGTCTCGCCACCGTGGTCGGTTGGCACTCCTGCAACCACACCGCACCAGTATTCGAGGAAGACATTCTGTCGTGCAGCCACACACTCGTTGACCAGGTCCAGGTCG
The DNA here is from genome assembly GCA_003485885.1 of Acidimicrobiaceae bacterium. Classification (GTDB taxonomy): domain Bacteria; phylum Actinomycetota; class Acidimicrobiia; order Acidimicrobiales; family UBA10347; genus UBA10347. The sequence goes on along the minus strand of DNHM01000140.1, from coordinate 2,546 downwards.
CTGATGGTTGGTGCCGAGCAATCCATATCGAGGTCATGGCCCACCGACCAGACACGGAGCCGGTCAAGGTCTTGGACTGGACCCCGATCGTCTACACAACCTGATCTGTTCGTGACAACCTGATCCAGTCGCGTCGCTTACGAGTGTTCTCGACACAGATTGACTGCTGTCACGCCCAGCATCTGGTGGCCTAGATCGCCCGCTATTTGTCGTGTTGTTCACGGCCGATCGGAGCCGGGAAAAGGCCTGCGCCCTGGGTGTTAGCTACTGGTCGACGAGTGCAGTGGTGATAACCGTCTCGTCGCGGAGTGACCGGTGCACGGGGCACTTGTCTGCAATCTCACGTAGCTTCGCCCTTTGTTCGATATCGAGTGGCCCATCAAGCACCAGTTCCCGCTCTATGACATCAACTTTGCCGGACTCTGATTCGCACGCCGCACAGTCGTCGGCATGCACCTTGGCATGGGTGAGCCGCACCGCCACGTGTTCGAGTGGCCATTTCTTTCGGTCGGCATACATACGCACCGTCATACTCGTGCACGCTCCCAGTGCTGCCAGCAACAGGTCATAGGGTGCCGGTCCGGTGTCGTCGCCGATACCAAGTGGTTCGTCGGCCAAGAGAGCATGACGATTTGCGACCCGTATGACTTGCGCGAATGTACCGGTGCCGCGTTCAGAGACAACAACTTCGCCCTCGGATGCGGCCACGATCACGTCATCGCTCGCAGCCGGATGATCCGGTACATACCGATCGGCCCAGGTCGCTAGCAGATCAGCCGCATGTTCGGCCTGTGCCGGATCGCTCATCAGGTGGTCAGCCCCGTCGAGTGCAACGAAACTCTTGGGATACGACGCATGCGAGAAGATCTGCTCGGCATTGTCAATCGAAACGATTGTGTCTTTGGGTGCGTGCATAACCAGCACCGGGATCTCAAGAGTTGCAAGCGCTACATCGAGTCGGCTCCCCGCTATGTCATCGAGAAACTGCTGCTTGACGGTGAAAGTACGACCAGCAATCACGACGTCTGCTTGGCCATGTTCTTCGATCTCGTCGAGGGCACACGAGAATAAGTGCGCAATATGGCCGGGGTCTGCAGGTGCCCCAATGGTTGCTACTGCGGTCAGTTCTGGGATCTTGGGCGCAGCTGCCAACGCCGCGGCCCCGCCCAAGCTGTGACCAATCACAAGTGATGGCGCCGCATAGGTCTGACGCAACCAGTCAGCGGCTGCCAATACATCAGCGACGTTCGACGAAAAGTTGGTGTCAGCGAAGTCACCGTCGGAATTCCCAAGGCCGGTGAAATCGAAGCGCATCACCGCAAAACCCTGATCGGTCAACCGAGATGTGAGTCGTCGAGCCGACTTTAGGTCTTTGCCACACGAGAAGCAGTGGGCGAACAACGCTACGGCCCGAGGTGGGCCTGGCGGTAGATCTAAATGGGCAGAAAGTTCCTGTCCAGCAGATCCCAAAAAGGTCGTCTTCTCAGTGTTCATGTATCTCCAAACCCGGTTACTCCGATCACCCTTCCATAGTTCGGGAATACGTTACGGATGCTTTCGTCGACGATCGGAGGTTGGGCGTCGCCGTCATCGCTTCAGTCACGCGAACTACTGCGCTGCACAGAGAACCTGCTCGGCTAGGCAGGTTCCGCTGCTGGGTTTATCACTTCTACCCATGTGTGTCCGCCAGCTATCAATTCAGCGGCGTCGTCGCTCTGAGTCTTTGCATAGTTCTGACTGGCCCTGACGAGGAACATCAACATCGTGGCGACGACCACGAAGATTATTCCGATGAACCAAGGCGCCCCCATCCCAATGACGGCAACGACGACGGCAACGGCGACGAGTGCCATGACTGCACTGATCACGCGGCTACTCCGGCTGACGCGGCTGATCTCTTTTTCGGACATCTCGGTTCGGACAAGCTCAGCCCCTGGGAACCAGAGTTGAGCCATCCGCTCTGCGCCATCGACAGCGACAGATCGGTCTGCGTAGAACAGCGGACGTAGCGCTCGCATGCCCTTCCGGGAGAGCGTAGTCAGATGCACGGCTCCAGTGACCTCGTTCCACTTGAGCGAGGTTACGTCGTTGATATCGACTTCGAAGATCGCCGACTTTTTGTAACTCGGACGCCCTCCGTTGCCTGCCCAATATTTCGCGGATACGTCGAAGGATCGTTGAGCCCCAGCCGTGTCGACGTCGAGATATGCGGCTTGTGTTGCATGGAACCGGCCACGATCGTGAGATCCGTATTCGAGCTCGGCTTCGAAGTCGATTCTGAAGTGGTCTTTTCCGTGTTGCTCGCTGTGGTCCATAGGGGGTTCTCCCGCTTGTTGGCTCAGGCGCTCTGGTGGCGTATGCGGTTCAGCACGTTGGGGTCAAGACTGTTAGGCCAACGAGTTCCTCACTGAGGTGGGCTGGCCGAAGATAGGGACGAGTTCACTCGCGTCAACACTCGCTCGAGTCCAGACTGGGCAAACACACTGGGCCCCCACCCTGAGGTGACCACCGAGCTGTGGCAGGCTCGCAATATGAAATCAATGAAC
>DNHM01000530.1 GCA_003485885.1 Acidimicrobiaceae bacterium | reverse complement strand
CCGAAGGACCAGCACCGAAGGACCTGTACCGAGCGATAGCGATCGGCGGCGTTGCCCCGCGAGGAGGAGCCGTGCAGCGTCTGCCTTGTGTGGTAGATGTACGACGCATGGACGTATGCAGCCGCCGGGGTGGTTGATTACTTGCGGGCGAAGGAATCGCGCAGCATGGTTGCATCGAGCTCGGCAGCGAGCTCAGTGCCTACGGCGTAGTGGTAGAGCGCGGTCTGGAAGATGGCACCCAATGCGCTGAGCACCGTGATCAAGGCGATGCCCGCCACGACTGCAACGGCGATAAGGACGAAACCGATCAGGGTGCCGATCGTCGCTCCGATTGCAGCAAGGATGACGATCGGGATGAATGCCAGGAAACCGATGAGACCGAAGCCGACCTGGGCCGACAGGTTCTCGCCCCAGGTGTGACGGAACAGAGCCACCGAACGTTTCGTCGAGTCGACGGCCCCGGAGTTCTCGATCACGATGACCGGAATCACCAAGAACGTGGTGACGGCCCATGCCATACCCACCATGTTGACCACGATGCGGCCTAGAAGTCCGGCACGTTGTTCCATAGCTCGCAAAATCGAACCGACAATCGTAGTGATGACTGCCCAACCGAACAGTTTGGGCAGACGTTCGAGTGCGCCTGCGATTGCACTACGCACGGTCGGATCTCCACCCATCATCCGTTCATGGGCGCCAGATACGAGTGCGGCCCGGAAGAAGATCGAGATGAATGCAAGGGCCAAGGTGAGTCCAGCTATGGCGAGATAGACACCACCTCCAACTTGTTGTGACGCAGACTCGCCGGTTCCGGATACGGCGTCCCAGTCTTGGGACAACCCAACCGGGATCAGAATGATTGCGGCAACGATGCCGGCCACGAGGGCAGAGATCACGGGAAGCCAGATGAGTTCGCGGTCATGCTTGAGGACCGCCCAGCTCTGCTTCATCAGTTCGATACTGCGATGAATCGTTTTCACTAGGTAACCGCTCTTGTTTGGATCGCGCCAGTCTATGGCGACCGCGGCGTTCGCTGGGCTCCGGCCAATCAGGCAGCGGTACGGCGGGCGAACTCGGCCACCATTGCTGCGACCGCAGCCAACACCAGCGTGGCGACCCAAACCGGTTGATAGCTGTCGGTCGCGTCGATCGTGAGTCCGGCAAGGGGAGCGCCGACCGCTAGACCGCCGAGGAAGCCGACCATCACGGCTCCTGAAGCTCGACCGGCGTGAGCCTTGGGCACACCCAGAATGATTGCCAGCATGGCAACGGCGTTCCAAGCGGTATGACCGATGGCGAAGAGCGCAGCGACAGGCCACAACAACCATGCGCCACCCTCGAGCGTGAGCATAAGCAGCATCGACACGGTGGTGCCGATGAGGGCCAGGATCGACAACAACTTGAGCGGCGCAACCCGCTTCTCGGCAAGTTTGCCTGCGCCAATACGGGCAGCCATGCCACCGATGCCTGTCAAGGCAACGACGAGTCCAGCCGTCGACTTGGAAAGCCCGGCCTCTTCTTCGGCGAAAAGTGCGAGGAACCGGCTGATGGCGCCGCCCGAAGTCCCCATAAGAAATGCGTACAGCGCGATCAACCACACGGCCCGCTGGTTGTAGGGCTTGGACTCAACATCGGCGGTTGTTGCATCGGTGGTGGTGAAGGGGGCAACGTGCGCTGGCAAGAGCAATGGCGCGAGGCCGATCACTGCGAAGGCGGCTGCGTAAAGGCCGACGGCCCAGCGCCAGCCCAGTGCTTCGGCCAGGCTTGGGAGCGTGAGTCCGGCCAAGAAGACGCCGAGCGTGACACCGCTTTGTTTGATGCCGGTGATGGTGCCGCGTCGGCCTGGTTCGACGCGCTCGGCGATCAGTGCATTGGTCGTTGGGTTACCCCAGCCCTGAGGGAGGCCCAGGATGCATGCCGCGATGATGAGCATGATCACCGATTGTGAAAGCGCTACCAGTGCCAGTCCGAATGCGGCAATGAGTTGGGCGGTCACACTGGAAAGCCGCGGCCCGATTCGGTCGGTTAACCGCCCTGTCGCTGGTGCCGTGATCGCTCCAACGGCAGTGTTCAGCGAGCCGATGAGACCCAGCTCGAACCGACTCAGGTTGAACTCTTCGATGAAGGTGCTCGCCAGCACCGACACGATGAAGATCAGATACGCGGTCGACACCATGGTCGATACGAGCACGAAGTTTCGCAATGGCTTTCGGCTGGCTGGGTCCGCGAGTTCGCTCCCCGATGTGGCAGCTTCGACTCCGTGCGTCATGCGGTGAGGTCGATGTGGTGGGTATCGACGCGGAAGTTGTGCACGCCAGACAATACGTCAGGGACGGCCGAGGTCAAGTCATCACCGACTGGCTAGCCGCTGGAAGTGAGACGACTGGCCAGTACGACCAGAGAACGTATGACCGAAGAACATCGTTGCGCTGCGCGATGGTTGGCTCACCGATGTGCAACGATCGTCTTAGGTTGGCTTATGCCAGAGACAAACCCGACGATGTCTTCTTGCCCGACGCCACCGCAGTGCTTAGAGTCCACCAAGCAGCTAGGCACCGACCCAGAACTTCGTCAATGCGGCATCAGGGGGTCGAGATGATGGTGACAGCGCCGGTGTTGCCGTCGACTTCGATCTCTGCCCCGTCTGGGATGCTCTTGGTTGCGTCGGTCACCGACACAACACAGGGCAGACCGAGTTCGCGACAGACGATGATCGCGTGACTGAGTGCGGCGCCGACGTCGACGACGACTGCACCGGCGGCCACGAAAAGCGGCGTCCATGCTGGGTCGGTGTGGGGCGCCACCAAAATGTCGCCAGGATCGAGGGCCATCGGGTCACCCGGGTCCAATACGACGCGAGCAACACCGCGGTAGGTGCCTGACGAACCGGGAACGCCTTGCAACGTAGCGCCTGCTGCAAGCATGTCGACCGAACGGGCGTCCTTGCGAGGCCATGTTTCGATAGGCGGGCACTCGCCGTTGAAGATGAATGGCGGCTCAAGCGACATCAGATGGTCGTAGTGGGCTTGTCGCTGGGTGATTGTGGTGCGAGCCCACGGGGGGTCGGAGACAGCCTGATCGAGTTCGTCCGCGAACAACAGACAAACATCATTGATCTCGTCGGCGCCGCCCGCCGCAACGAGACGTTTGCCTATCTCCCACGTTGCCATGCGCACTTCGTGGATGACCTTGATGATCGAGGTCTTTGACCGCTCGCGTCCGGGCACGAACCGCGCTGCCGATGACACGCCTGCGAGGAACTGCCCCTGTGTCTCGGGGTCCTCGGCAAGTGCTTCAGTGAGATCTGCGATGATGGTTTCGCGTTCTTGTTCACGCTCGGCGTGATGACGCAACGGCGACTGGTCATCACCCGTGAGTCGCATCCGATCGATCGCAGCGAACACGAGCTCAGGCTTGGTCTCCCAGACATGGGAGTGGATGTCCCACTCATTTGGACCGCGCGAGCCAAATCGTTGAAGGAAATCGGCGATGGCTGTGGCGAACGTTGCGGCGTCTTCATGGTCACTGGCCGCCAGGCTGGCGGCGAACGTGTCGGTGCCGGCCCCGAACATTGCAGTCAGCGTGGGCGACGCCGCGACGGTGCGTGAAAGGTCCCACATGACGTAGCTCGGGGCGGCAGAATCGACGCCACCGACTGCGCCGATGATCTTGAGGGTTAACGTCGGGTCTCCGACTGCCTCGGCGACGGCACCGATCACGCCGGGGCCGATGGTCGCGCAGGCGCTCTGGTGAATGTGCTGGTTGAACATTCGCCGCAGGTCAGGAATTTTGGAATGGGCGAACTCGGCTAGTTCCGCCACCGACATCGAGCCGTAATCGGGTCGATCTGCTCGGGCCGCTTCGGCCACGTCTCGGTCACTCTCTAACTCGGGTTGTTCGGTGGTGGTCATCACCCAACCCATCCAATTGCCCAGGAACTCGGCAGTGTCAGGCGCATCCCACCAGTCGTGGATCGTGATCGGTGGAACATCGGGGTGATCGCCAAAGTACGCATCGTCGATCGTGCTCGCTGTTAGACCGGGTGCTCGGTGGCCGAAGACACGGTTGAGCGTGGCCCCGAGGTAGGCGTAACCGCCGAACAGGCCAACGACCTCGGGCCTGGTCTGGCTCACTTCATGTTCGGCGAAACCTAAACGTTGCACGCCGCAGTCGCGCCAACCGGGGAGCACTCCGTTTTCCCACACCAAGTCCCACCCGAGCGGCGACGGGGGCCTCGGGAGTACTTCGCCCACATTGGCGCGGGTCCAGAACGGAAACTTCTCGCTCGTTTGATTGTTCTCGATCCAGCGTGTGGCCACGGGTCATCTCCTGTTTTGGCTGCGCTCCTTCGTCGCTCCGTCGTCGACAGCGATCGACGACGCATGTGCCCATGGTCCCACAGCTGCGTCAGGATTTCTTTTGGCCGGTAATGGTGTCTGGCGCAGTGCTGTTCTATCGGACGCCGCAGCACTGATGCCTGATCATCTCTCTGAGCCGAGACACGGCGCGGCCTGGAGGCAACTTCATGTACCGATGCGATGAACGCAATGAGCGGTTCCCTGTGCTGCGAAGCTCGCCGATGTTGCGTTTTCTATCGTCGCGACTTCTTGCAGCTCGGTGGTCATTGTAATACTGACGCTGCATTCACTAAAGGACGCCGATGACTGCAACCGACACTGCTGCTGAACAAATCTCCATCGAAGACTTCCAAGCTGAAGCTGCTTCCTGGCTCAAAGAGAACGCTAAACCAAAGGTCGCCGAAGATGGCCCAGCGCCCGAATGGGGCGAGGGCGAGTTCAGCGTTTCAATCTTCCACAATCTCGAACATGAGCAGGAACAGAATCTGCTCGACGAGATCGCCTCGTGGATCCAGACCAAGTCCGAGAAGGGGTACAACGCCATCACCTGGCCCGTCGAGCACGGCGGTCGTGGCCTTAGCCAACAGCACGCTCGGGCGTACTCTCGGCTGGAACGCGACTATGACGTTCCCGGTCGCCACGAAGCGATCAGTGTGACCATGGGTCTGATGGCGCCGACGATC
>DNHM01000415.1 GCA_003485885.1 Acidimicrobiaceae bacterium | reverse complement strand
GCCATCTTGACCTCAGGGTGCAACACGAGCGTCACGGAGTGATCGCCGAGTTCCTTGATGGGTTCATCCATGGCAACGACCCGACGGTCGAGCTCGAGGCCAGCGTGAGCGGCTGCTGCGATGATCTCGGTAGGACCAACCGAACCGAACAAACGACCTTCGTCGCTGGCTCGGGCTGCGATAACCATTGGTGTTGCACCAATACGTTGTGCGAGTGCATTAGCTGCATCACGACTTTGTGCGTTGCGCTGGTCTTCGACACGGCGCATAGCAATAGCCTCGGCCTCGGCGCCGGGGGTAGCTCGCATGGCCAGACCCTGTGGGATCAGGTAGTTGCGGCTGTAACCATCGGCAACATCGAGAACTTCGCCTCGTTTGCCGAGTCCATCAACATTGTCGCGGAGAACGATCTTCATTATTCGCCCTCCGTGGCTTCGACCTCGGTGTTGGTTGCGTCGGTGTCAGTGACATCGTCGCCCTCGGCACCAGGACCTGGCGGAGGACCGCTCGGACGTGGTGCTGGACCATCGGCCCGGCCGCCACGTTCATTGTCACGACGGTTGCCACCACGCTGGGTGGTAACCCGGTTGGTGTACGGAACAAGCGCCATTTCGCGAGCGTTCTTGATCGCACGGGCGATCTCGCGCTGCTGCTGGGTGTCGTTGCCGGTGACACGACGAGCCCGGATTTTTGCCCGGTCACTCATGAACCGTCGAAGGACGTTGACGTCCTTGTAATCGACGTACTCAATTTTTTCTTGTGTAAGTACAGAAACCTTCTTTTTACCGCGATGTGGTTTATCGCGTGGTTTCATCGTGCGCTTTGGCTTACCTCGGCCGGCCATTAGAAGGGCTCCTCGTCGTAGTTGTAATCCTGCTGTGGTGCAGGTGCTGCTGCTGGTGCCGCCTGCTGAGGTGGCTGGTTCTGCATGGGGGCGCCGCCGCCACCACTGAAGTTGCCGCCACCGCCGCCGCCACCGCCGAAGTTGTCGTCGCGTGGGTTGCGAGCGACTTCGACTGATGCCCAGCGAAGGCTCGGGGAGACTTCATCTGCTGTGATTTCGATCTTGCTGCGTTTCTCGCCCTGGGGTGTTTCCCATGAGCGCTGGTCGAGACGACCTTCCACAATGACGCGAACGCCCTTGGTGATCGACGCCGCAACATTGTCGGCCAAAGTGCCCCAACACACGATGTCGAAGAAGTTGACATCTTCGACTTGTTGACCGTTGCGCTCATAGCGACGGTTCCATGCGATGGAGAAGTTAGTGACCGAGGCGCCGCTAGGGGTGTAGCGAAGTTCAGGATCACGGGTCACGTTGCCAACGACTTGTACGTTGTTTCCGAATGCCATTAGATGCTTCCTCTCAGGATGCGGTGCCGATCAAGCCGCGTTTTTCGGCTTCGTGATCGGGGAGACGCAGGAGTTTGTGGCGGACGACATCGTCCGCAAGCCGGAGTGCCCGGTCGAGGTCGTTGATAAACGACCCGTTCTCTGAGATCAACTCGAGGACGAGATAGTAACCCTCGACCTTGTGATCGATCTCATAAGCAAACTTGCGTCGACCCCACCAATCGTTCTTTTCGATTGATGCACCGAATTCTTCTGCTGAAGCAGAAACTCGGTTCGACGCCTGAGCAGCGTTGGAATCATCGAGATCGCCATCAAAGATGACCATCAATTCATATGCTCGCATGAGCAACCTCCCTCTGGACCTGAAAACAGGGTTGCGGACTTCACAACAGGGTCAAGATGTAACCGTGCAACGATAACGGCGCTGATGCATGTTTGCCTCACTCCATCCATAATGACAGACGGGTGCGACAGTGTCGCCGCTCGCCTTCGGCTGCTCCAGGCATTCGCCTGATGGGTACAACTCGTGCAACCCCACCGCTCGCCCGACCTTCGTCGGGCCCTTCGCCAACCCAACTCCACCAGCCGTCGTCCCTTCGGCCTACCCCCAGAGAGGAGGCTGCCGGAGCAATCTGGGGGTCCCCGGGGCCCCAGACTCGAGAAACCCAGACAGCGTTTCGGTGTGGAACGAGCTGATACCCGAACTACCCGGTCTACCCGCCGTAGAGGTCTAGGGCTTCGACTTGGTCATCGGCGATGTGGAAACTCTCGCTGTCGTCGGGGAACGAACCAGATCGCACATCGGCCACATACGCACTGATGCCAGCGATGCCGTTGGCTTTGAGATTGGCGTACTGTCGCACAAACTTAGGTACGAAGTCGTCCTGCATTCCAAATAGGTCATGCAACACCAGCACTTGGCCATCGCACCCCGGGCCAGCGCCAATGCCAACAGTTGGGATGTCGAGTGCAGCAGTGACCAGATCACCGACCTCGCGGGGCACACCTTCGAGCACAATCGCAAAGCAGCCTGCGGATTGCAGCGCCTTGGCTTCGTCGACCAGGAAGTGGGCTGCCTCGGCACTTTTACCCTGAATTCGGAAGCCACCCATTGCGTGCACCGACTGCGGCGTAAGCCCGATATGGCCCATGACCGGAATCTGGGCATCGACCATTGCAGCGATCATTGGAACACGTCTGGTACCGCCTTCGAGTTTGATGGCGCCAGCGCCCGCTCGGATCAGCTTGGCAGCGTTACGCACGGTGTCTTCGACAGATACGTGGTAGCTCATCCATGGCAGGTCGCCCACGATCAGCTGTTTTGGTTTGGCTCGGGCAACAGCAGCTGTGTGATAGGCCATGTCGTCGACCGTGACCGACAGGGTGTCGCTGTAGCCGAGTACGACCATGGC
>DNHM01000390.1:1485-2618 GCA_003485885.1 Acidimicrobiaceae bacterium | reverse complement strand
CGGATCGTTCACGAAGTCGGCCACCTCATGACCGTACCGGCTCTCGTCGGATCCCATGAACGGCCTATGATCTAGCCATGCCGGTGCTCGCAGATCCGAAAGACGCCCCGCCTGGATTCGGGAAGATGGTCGCACCCGCCTCCGCGCTCCCCGACGTGTTGCCAACCGACCGGCTCTTGGCCGGAGGCAAGGCCGTTCCAGGGCTTCGCGCCGAGTTGCGTATAATCCCCGACCTCCGCAGTGGCCTCGCTGTTGCTCTCGTCGTGGCCGAACCCATTGTTATTGTTTGGCTCGCAATCGTGTTGGCACATCCTGCGTCGTGGATCGTGGCGTTCTTTCTTATGGGCCGTCAATATGCACGATTTGCTTCACTCGGTCACGAAGCCGTCCACCGCACGCTCTTCACCAACAAGAAAGTCAATGACTTCGTCGGACGCTGGATCCTGTCGTACCCGTCGTGGGTTCCCTTCGAGCTCTACCGGCGAGCCCATATCGATCACCACCGCGATGAACTAGGTCCGAAGGAACCGGATATGGCGCTGTATCGGGCCTATCCCATCACTCGCTCAAGTTTTCGTCGCAAACTCGTTCGCGACGCAACTGGCCGAACCGGCCTCAAGCTCTTCAAAGGGCTGGTCCGTGCAGCAGTTCGTCGCAAGCCACCAGCTGTCAAGATCATGGGTTGTCAGGTCGTGCTGGTTGCCGCGTTCTTCGCTATTGGGCGCCCGGAGTTGTATGTGTTGTTGTGGTGGCTCCCCCACATCACTGTCTGGAGGGTGATCAATAGACTCAGGTCGGTGGCTGAGCACGGTGGTCTCATGCGTTCTGCTGATCGACGGCAGACCACCCATGATGTGAAACAAAGCAGGTTGGCATCGTTCTGGCTCGTGCCGTTCAACATTGGCTACCACCTCGCCCACCACGTCGACATGGGTGTACCCAACTGGAACCTCCCCAAGCTTCAACGAGAACTCGTGGCCTCAGGGTGGGTCACAAACGACTACAGCTACCCGAACTATCGCACATTGTGGCGGGCCATGAGCTCAGCTCAACCCGACGATCAGGTCGTCTAACGTGCGATGAACACTGTGGCAGTGCCCGGTGTCGTCACAACCTGCTGCTCGTTCATCACG
>DNHM01000390.1:0-1412 GCA_003485885.1 Acidimicrobiaceae bacterium | reverse complement strand
GTGAGTAGCAAGTCGGTTCTGATAACTGAAACGAACCAGCTCATCGTCGGGGCCCAGCCAATTGAGTGCAATTTGGGTGATCCAATCCCCTTGGAGCGGGCCGTCGATCACGATCCCGGCGTGACCCTCGACGTCTGTCGCATATGTGGCGTCGTAGTGAATCCGATGAGGGTTCCACACCGCTGCGTTGTAGAGGAACAAGCTCACGTTCGTAGCCAGGTGCGTGCGGGTCGGGAGTAGATCCCCTACCCGGAGTTCAGCCGCAGGAAGTGCAATCGGCACCAGCCGGGGACCGTCAACTTCACCATGGGCGATATCGCCAGATGGTCGCGCTGGAGGCGTTAGCTCAGTCATCGGGCGATACCTGTTTGATGATCCGACATCACTGCATTGCCATCGGCGTCGACTACGTCGGTCTGGTATTCCAGAAAGATGAGCGGTCCGCTACGACCCTCTTTCTCTGACATCGCCACCAGTGTGCGGGTTGCTGTGAGAACGTCACCGGCTCGAATTGGACGATGAAGCTCGACATTGGTCCCACCTGCCATCATCCGCTTGAGAGGGAGCGATGGGCCTGCGCCCGTTCGACGGGCAAGCCCGTCGGCACGGATGTCATCCATGGTTGGGATCTGAGCAAAGAGGTTGAAAATAAACATCGGTGGCGCTTCATCACCAACGAGATACTTGGCTTGTCGTTGCTCAGTCGCTGTTGCGTACTTGACGATGTCTCGGCGAGAGATCTCAACGGTCACTGGCGGATCAGACGTGCCAACCCACCGCAGATGTTCCTCGGTCAGTAGTGCCATGTACGCGACACTACCCGTCGGCCGTCAGCCAGGCATTATGGCGTCGACGGCAACGGCGAAATCTGTGTCGTATGCAGTCAGCCCACCCGCATCGTGCGTGGTGATCGCGATATCGACTCGGTTGTACACGTTGAACCACTCAGGATGATGATCAGCTTTCTCGGCCACGAGTGCGACTCGCGTCATAAACGCAAATGCTTCGCTGAAGTCACCGAACTGCAACGACCTTTTGAGCGTCTGACCGTCGCGGTGCCACAACGGATGGGCCCGAAGCCAAATCTCGATCTCATCGTCGGGTAACAGTCCAGGTCGGGCCATCGGTGCGGGCCTTCCGCTAAAGATCAGCGAACGGATCGGATGTGGCTGGCGCTGACACAGTCATCAGCGAACCAAGTGATCCGCCGAGCCCAACCGAGATCTCGGTTGCGCCCATGGCGATCCAGCGGTCATAACCGCTTGCTTCGATCTCGTTCGCCAGCTCGGCGGGGCCGTAGTCCACGATGCGGCCATTGACCAGTACATGTACCCAGTCGGCATTAAGTTCTGCGAGCAAACGGTTGTAGTGGGTGATCGCGATGACGCCCATGTTGTTGTCGTTTGTCTCTT
>DNHM01000406.1:3216-7270 GCA_003485885.1 Acidimicrobiaceae bacterium | reverse complement strand
CGCCGTCCCACATCATGGGGGCAAAGACTTCTTTGAATTTGGGGATGCCGGTCACGGCCAGAGCGCCCAGGGTGGTGCCGTGATAGGCCCACTCGCGAGAGATGACCTTGTAACGGCCCGTGTCGCCCTGGCTCACGTGATAGTTACGAGCAAACTTGAGGGCCGACTCGACTGCTTCGGAACCTGAATTCACGAAGAACACTTCGTCGATGTCACCAGGTGCGTTCTCAGCGATGATGGTCGCTGCTTCGATGGCCGGCGGATGTGAGAAACCCCATGTGGGGAAGAAGGCCAACTTCTCCATCTGTTTCATCGCCGCGGCAGCAAAGTCTTGCCGACCATGGCCCATGTTCGTGCAAAAGAGGCCAGCAAGGCCATCGAGGTACTTCGTACCGTCGGTATCCCATACGTAGCAGCCCTCACCCCGGTCGATAATCGCGTGTTGGTCCGACTTCCAGGCAGCGCCCTTGGTGAAGTGAGGCATCAGATGCGCCTTCGCCTGGTCGATCGTTGGTGAATGCATCACTCCCCCTGTGGACTGGACATTATGTTCGCGAAGTGTGACTCGCGGAGTGTGACCGTATCACCATCTTGTTAGATCGTCTAGCTTGAATGTTACGGACACTAACTTAGGCTTCTCCGCCTAGGTTGAACCGAGTTTGCCGACCGAGAACCTTGGAGCATCAAGAACATGCGTGAACTCCCCATGAACGCCAAGATCGTCATCGTTGGCGGCGGCATCGTAGGTGCAAGCGTCGCCTACCACCTGGCAGCGAAGGGTGTTGCCGACGTCGTCCTACTCGAACAAAACACCATGACCAGCGGCACCACATGGCATGCCGCTGGCTTGGTCGGGCAACTCCGAGCGACCCAGAACATGACTCGGCTTGCTTCTTACGGTGCCGAGCTCTACGAACAACTCGAACTCGACGGGTTCCCTACCGGCTTCAAGCGCACAGGTTCGATCGCTGTTGCCAACAACGAGGAACGACTCGAAGAACTCGTGCGGGGCGCCGACATGGCCAGCTGCTTCGACATCGATATCCAACACGTCGACGTCGACACATTGGCGAGTCATTGGCCGCTCATGCACACCGACGACTTGATCGGCGGCGTGTGGGTCCCCCGCGATGGCCAAACCAGCCCGGTCGACACCACCATGGCACTAGCAAACGCCGCCAAACAGATGGGCGCCCGGATCTTCGAGAACACCGGCGTTGCCGAAATAATGACCACTGGTCGCAGGGGTTCTGGTCGCAGGGCCACTGGAGTCCGCACCACCGACGGTCACGAGATCACTGCCGATGCTGTTGTCACCTGTGCCGGACTCTGGTCTCGTCATCTCGCAGCCAAAGCTGGTGCGAGTATTCCGCTGCACGGCTGCGAGCACTTTTACCTCGTGACCGAACACATCGAAGGCCTCGGACAGGGATTGCCGACGCTTCGAGATCCTGGCAGTAACACCTACATCAAGGAAGAGACCGGACGACTCCTGGTCGGCTTCTTTGAGCCCGTAGCCAAACCAATTGATGCCCACGAACTTCCCGACAAACCGTTCATCCAGCTCGAGGACGACTGGGACCATCTTGCGCCGCAGATCGAAGCTGCGATTCATCGCATGCCAATCATTGGCGAGACCGGCATTCGGCTGTTCTTCAACGGCCCCGAGAGTTTCACGCCCGACGATGCATACATCCTGGGTGAGACGCCTGAACTTCGTGACCATTTCACTGCGAGTGGCTTCAACTCGGTAGGGATCCAGTCAGCCGCTGGTGCCGGCCGGGTGCTTGCAGATTGGATCGTCGACGGACACCCCCCGATGGATCTGGGCGATGTCGACGTGCGTCGTTTCCACCCGTTCCAGGGCAATCGTAAGTACGTCCGCGACCGGGCAACCGAGACACTCGGCCTCCTCTACGAGATGCACTGGCCATATCGCCAGAAGGAAACCAGTCGTGGTGCCCGCCGTTCGCCGCTGCACGACAAGCTGCTTGCTGCTGGCGCATGCATGGGTGAGGCCACCGGTTGGGAACGCCCAAACTGGTACGCACCAACGCCAGAAGAGGCGAAGTACGAGTACTCGTACAAACGCCAGAATTGGTTTGATCACTCCGCCGCCGAGCACACCGCTGCTCGTGACAACGTCGCTCTGTTTGACCAGACATCGTTCTCGAAGTTCGAGGTTCAGGGTCCTTGCGCGGTCGCAGCAATGAATCGCATCTGCGCGAACGATATCGATGTCGCCCTTGGCACGTCGGTCTACGGCGCATGGCTAAACGAACGAGGCGGCATCGAGGCTGACCTGACCGTGACTCGCACCGGCGAAACTAAGTTCTTCGTAGTGACCTCCGCGGCCACCCAAACTCGCGACTTCGATTGGCTTACCAAGAATTTGCCAGCCAACGGTTCCGTTATGGCTACTGACGTGACCTCTGCATACACCGCGTTGGCGGTCATGGGTCCGAACTCGCGCACCTTCCTCCAGTCTGTGACCGACTCCGACTTGAGTAACGAAGCGTTCCCGTTCGGCACGTCGCAGCAGATCGAGATTGGCTACGCAACGGCAACCGCACTGCGTATGACGTACGTCGGCGAGCTCGGCTGGGAACTCTATGTACCGAGCGAATTCGCCGCCCACGTGTTCGAGACACTCACCACAGCCGGGGTCGTCCACGATGTGAAGTTGGCTGGTTATCACGCCCTCGATTCGCTACGACTCGAAAAGGGTTACCGCCACTGGGGCCACGACATCACCGACGAAGACACGCCGCTCCAGGCAGGCCTGTCGTTTGCAGTCGCATGGGACAAGCCGGGTGGTTTCATCGGACGCGACGCGCTGCTCGCCCAGAAGGAAGCCGGTCTCGACCGCCGTCTCGTGCAGTTCAAACTCGATGACCCGGAACCGCTGCTCTACCACGACCATCCCATCTTGCGAGATGGTGAGCTCGTGGGCAACACAACGTCTGGCAACTACGGGCACACCGCCGGCTCGGCACTCGGGATGGGATACGTGAAGTCGCCCGTCGATATGCCTCGGGCCGACGTCATCGACGCGACCTTCGAGCTACAGGTCAACGGCGAGCGTTACCCCGCCACCGCCAGCTACCGCCCGTTCTACGATCCAACGTCACAACGCACCCGCCTCTGAACTAACGAATCGGTGCCAGGCACCTGTTCGTTAGTTGGGTTCGATGGCGGTCAGTGTGGATGCCAGGGTGTCGACTGTGCGGTCGATGTTCTTGAGCTTGTCCAGACCAAACAGACCGAGACGGAAGGTCGAGAAACCCTCGGGTTCGTCGACCTGCAGCGGCACACCTGCGGCGATCTGCATACCTTGGGCGACAAAGGCCGAACCGTTCTTGATGTTCGGGTCGGTGGTGTAACTCACGGTCACGCCAGGAGCGCCAAAGCCATCGGCGGCGACACTCTTGAACCCGTGATCGTTGAGAACCGTGCGGACTCGATCGCCAAGAACTTGTTGTGCCATTTTGGCTTCGGAGTAACCAAACGCCTTTGTCTCCAAGACCACATCGCGGAATGCCCGCAGAGCGTCGGTCGGCATGGTTGCGTGGTACGCGTGCCCACCGTTCAGGTAGGCATCCATGATTGAATGCCACTTCTTGAGGTCACACGAGAAGCTCGTGCTTGTGGTTTCGCCCATACGGGCAACTGCGGCATCGCTGAGCATGACCAGGCCTGCGCACGGCGGGCCACTCCAGCCCTTCTGGGGGGCGGAACACAGGATGTCCACACCAAGTGCCTGCATGTCAACCCAGATCGCTCCTGATGCAATGCAATCGAGTGCGAACAGTGCTCCCACATCGTGGGCTGCGGCAGCCACCTGGGAGATGTAGCCGTCGGGCAGGATCATGCCTGCCGACGTTTCGACATGGGGTGCAAACACCACCGCGGGCTTGTCCGCCTTGATCCGGGCAACCACATCTTCGATCGGGTGGGGCGCAAACGACGGCGCTGCTGCATCGTCGTCGACGGGGAGTGCCTTCAACACAATCTCTTCAGACGGGATCGAGCCCTGCTCAAAGATCTGTGACCA
>DNHM01000406.1:2288-3097 GCA_003485885.1 Acidimicrobiaceae bacterium | reverse complement strand
ACAGCCGAGGCTGCGTTGTAGACCGAGGTCAGTTCGGCATGGATATCGCGCATCACCTGTTGGAAGGATTGCGACATGTGGTTGACGGCGCGATCGGTGTAAACCACCGAGTACTCCATCAAGCCGTCGGGGTCTACATCTGGCAGCAAGCCGGGCATATCAGGGCCTCGTTAGTTCAGTGCGCCTCAGGCGAGGGCGTCGAGCGGTGCGACATAGTCGTAGCCGAGTGCTTCGGCGACAGCCAAGTCGGTGATCTTTCCGTTGGCCACGTTAAGGCCATTACGGAGGTGTTCGTCGGCTGCAAGGGCAGCTTTTGCACCCTTGTTTGCGAGGGCAACCGCGAACGGCAGCGTCTCGTTGTTTAGCGCGTAGGTCGAGGTACGGGGAACCGCTCCGGGCATGTTGGCCACGCAGTAGTGCACAACATCGTGGACCAGGAAGGTAGGAGCAGCGTGGGTCGTTGCCCTCGAGGTCTCCATGCAGCCGCCTTGGTCGATGGCAACATCGACGAGTACCGACCCTTTGCGCATTGCCTCAACCATCTCTTCGGTCACGATCTTGGGCGCTTTGGCACCCGGGATCAGCACCGCACCGACAACAAGGTCTGCGTCGGTCACGAAGTCCCAGGTCGTCGCTGCGTTGCTGTGCACCGTGCGCAGGTTCGTACCGAATCGTTTCGCGAGCCGATCGAGTGCGTCGCCGCTGCGATCAAGCACCGTGACATCGGCACCCATGCCGACCGCCATCTCGATGGCGTTCTCACCAACGACACCACCACCGATGACAACAACCTTTGCCGGCGGCACACC
>DNHM01000406.1:0-2164 GCA_003485885.1 Acidimicrobiaceae bacterium | reverse complement strand
TCACCGTCTCATAGGCGATACAGGTTGCGCCACTCGCGACGAGGTCCTGAGTCTGCGCTGCGTCTGGGGCCAGGTGCAGATAGGTGAAGAGCAGATGGCCCGACGTAAGCATGGCCCGTTCAACCGCCTGGGGTTCCTTGACCTTCACGATCATCTCGGCACCACCGAACACCGCTGCAGCGTCGGCTGCAATCGTTGCGCCAGCAGTCTCGTAGTCGCTGTCTTCGGCCCCGATGCCAAGACCTGCACCACTCTGCACGATCACGTCGTGACCATGGTTGGTCAACTCATTGGCGCTCGACGGCGTGAGGCCGACTCGTCGTTCATCTGGCTTGATTTCGGTGGGTACGCCAACGATCACGATGCCTCTACTCCTGCGGTCCTGCTTGTGAAGATCGTAGGAAAAACCGGCTGACGATGTCGTGCAAAGTTAGACGTCCCAACTGCCAGCTACACCCGATTCGTGCGCCATCGTCACAAACTGCGCAATACTTATGCAGTGGTCGATCTGGATAAGCTTGATATTGCAGTGCTCGATGAGTTGCAGGCCGATGGTCGCATGACGAGCGCCGAACTTGCCGACCGAGTTGGCCTCTCCCCTTCCGCAGCACTTCGGCGGGTCCGTCGCCTCGAAGAAGCCGGTGTCATCGACCGCTATGTGATGCTGATCGATCCGGTTGCCATTGGGCGCACGGTCTCGGTCTTCATCGAGGTCTCGCTCAGCTCACAGTCAGAACATCTTCTCGATGAGTTCGAAGCCGCAATCGCCCAGACTCCCGAAGTCATGAGCTGTCATCTGATGGCCGGCGACGCCGACTACCTGGTGCACGTGGTGTGTGTCGATGTCGCCGACTATGAGCGCATCCATCGCCAGACGTTGGCCAGCCTGCCCCACGTTTCTCGGCTCCGCACCAGTTTCTCGATCCGCGAAGTATGCAACCGCACCAACTTCCAACTCTGAGCTACGAGATACTGCGGAACAGACCACAACACCGATAGCCAGCGAAGCGGTAACAAGCTCCAACGCGGCGCGCCCGTAAAGCAAATAAGGAGCCTGGTGTACCAAATAGGTACACCAGGCTCCTAAGAAGCGTCGCTGGGGGGGGTTATTCGGCTTCGGTCACGAAGTCGATGAGCTGTTCCACCGAATTCACCAGTGGCGTCTCCACGTCTTTCCAGCTTGAGACCTTGCCCAGAATGTGTTTCCAGAATTGTGGCGGCGCAGCACCAATTCCCAGGCGCTTGAGCACGCCTTCTTTCCACTGCTCACCCATGGGAACCGTCGGCCAGGCGTCGATGCCGATAGCGGCTGGCTTGATCGCCTCCCAGATATCGACATAGGGGTGACCCAAGATCAGAACGTTTGGGTCGTCGACCTGAGCTGCAATACGGGTCTCTTTGGAGCCGTCGACGAGGTGGTCGAGCAACACGCCCAAACGCTGCGAGTCGTTTGGCCCAAACTCGCGAACCATTGCAGCTAAATCGTCGGCACCTTCGAGTTGCTCGACCACGATGCCCTCGTAGCGAAGGTCGTCGCCCCACACCCGTTCGATGAGTTCGGCATCGTGGATGCCTTCGACCCAAATGCGACTCGGTCGAGCAACTCGGGCGCTCGTGTCTTCTGCAGCAATCGAACCTGACGCGGTGACTGAGCTCGCGGCCTTCTTCGGAAGCAGCGGCGATCGTAGTGCAACGAGGTCGCCCTCGTGACGGAAAAAGCCCGGCACAGGATCGAAACGGTGTTCACTGCCGAGTTGATCCTTGATCACGACGATCACGCCTTCAATGAACGACACGACCGGGCCACTGGTTTTCGAAGGAGTATGTTCGAGCCGCATGCCCGGTTCGACGAACAACTCGCGTTTGGCCAGACCCTTACGACGAGCATCATGCATGTCGTCGAGGGATTCAAGGATGCCACCACCGCCGCTTTGTGACATGACATCGTCTCGAGAACGGATCTTGTCTGGCGTCTCGGCGAAGTCGTCGAGCGACTCTAAGATTCCACCGCTAGCGCTGCCACGCGAGCCTTCGCTCCGGGGCGGAGCCGTCTCGCGTGCCTCGCTCATGGCATCGAGCGGTTCAAGAATTCCGTCGTCAGGCACAACCAGAGATTAGGTCGTACCGGTGCACGTCAGAGGTTCATATCTGGCGTTCTGGTGTG
>DNHM01000354.1 GCA_003485885.1 Acidimicrobiaceae bacterium | reverse complement strand
AAGGCTCAAACCAGGTGTCCCGATGAGGCTTTCCCGTGAGTATCCGCTGATGGAGACCACGCCATAGGACACGGCCTCGATGACCATCGACTCGTCGAGCAGAGCTGCACCGAGGCAGTCCAACGCGTATTCTTCAATACCCATAGAATTGTCTCTCACGGAAGACTATCGGCCCCAACCGGCAGTTTATTGAGCTCGTGGTTAACCTGCGAGTGTCAGTCGCATAACTTCGATCAGTTGGCTGAACCCCACCCAGTGAGGACCACTCCCACGAGTGGGTAGCTGCAGCTCGCGACGCCATCAGTCCTGTGCTCGATGCCCCAGGTGTCCTGGGCACAGTGCCCAACATCGTTGCCAACCGCATGAATAGCCAGCACGACTTGGCCGGCCCCAGCTTCACCGTCAGCTCCGAAGAACGAGCGGACTCGATGCCATCGAACTCGGCGGCCGGCAGCAGCCTGGGTCCTCGTGTTGGTCCTCGCCCCGTCACCGACGCATCGTGCTTCACTGTGCGTCAACCATCTTCCCAATTTGTCGTTGCCACCGCGTATCGATGTGGGCTCGCACCCCACGACGGCAGCCTTTCAGTGTTCGAGGTCTCCGCCGCACTGCTGCCAGCTATCCCCACGGAGGCAGCTCAGGCAGGTCTGAGCGAGAGTCGCACCGTCCTGTAAGCCAGCCCAGCATGGTGCCACCATCCAAGTCGACGACAACGGGTGACTCCGTCGACACCTCCGAGGTAATCGTGGCGACTGCTGCACCATCGATCTGCAGGTCGACCGCGTTGGTGCTCTTGGGCGAAAAGCGCCCCGCCGCGTCACGCACCAGTTCGCGGATCACGTCGGGATCCTCGTCGTCGAAGCGGTGACTGGCCGCCACGTCGACATGGTGGATGACGACCTCTCGCAACCGCATGCGTAACACGTCGGTCATGGGTCGCTCGGTGGGACCGGTGACGGTCGCAAAGACGGTCGATGCCTCCCAGTCTGAGACGCTTGTGATCGCCGCTGCAAGTGTTGAGTTCGCAAGGTCAGCATGGGCAACGATCACACCTCCCGGCCGCGTTGCTCCTGCTGCGATATCAGCATTTCGGCCCTCGACAGATGCGTACATGGGAAGTGATCGACCGGACTGTGACCCAAGAATCAGTCGAGTCAGGCCTTCGGCATTGTTGGCCAGGTGGGTCAGCACATGGCCCCGGCTCCACCCCGGCAACCGGGAAGGTGCACCAACATCGCTCGGGTGCAGAGCATGCAACGTATCGGTGAGCCGAGCGGTAGAGCGGCGCACCATGTCGATAAGCCCCGAGGGTAATTCGGACGGTTCCATTGCACGAGTTGACATCGAAGAAGACTAGAGCGCAGCACTCGCCCGCTCTGCTCCAGCAATCCAGCGCAGCTAATCGGAGTGACGCATGTACCAGTCGCAGAACTGGGTGCAGAACTGTTCGTCGGGAGCAAACGGTCCCGGTGCGTAATACGAGGACTGTGCACCTCGGGTCATCGAATTACACAACTCGACGTCCTCGGCGTTGGTGACCCGCCACACTTCGGTCAGGTGGCCGACGTCGTAGTCAACACCTTCGACTGCGTCTTCGTGGACAATCCAACTCGAATACAACGTGCAGCTGTCACCGTCGATCGGGAGCACCCAGTTTGTCGCTATGTGGTCGGACGTGAAGTGGACCCATGCGTTCGGGTTAAACCACATCGACAATGTGCTCGCGTCGTAGTCATCCCAGCCGCCGATGAGTTTGTGCGACGCCGGTTCCCCATCAAAAGTGATGGACTTCCAGCTTTCGGCGAGCGGATACCGAGCGACACGAACTGAATCGTTGGCGGTGAACGCCTGTTCCTGCCATGCCCGGCCAAGAGCTTCCCACCGCCCAATTCCGTCAGCCATCATCGTGTCATAGGCAGCCGAGGTGGCGCCGTTAAAACTCGATGGATCAAAGAGGTCGAGCAAACCTCGATGGTTCTGTCGGCAGTGACAACACTCGCGGTTGTTGATCATCACCATCAGCCAGTTCGCAGGCACGACCTCGCGATGGTGATGAGCCAGTTTGTAGCCACCGGCTTCAAGCGCAAACGGATCGGTGTACGGCCCGATAATCGAGCCGACCTCGTTCATGTCGGTTGGGTCCGCATCGTGATCCAGGCAGGCGAACAACATGCCAGCGACCTCGTGGAGCGAAATCTCGGTCAAGCGCGATCGTTCCGCCACGTCGGATTCCATGAATGTTCTACCCATCATCGGCGCAGCTCGCAGCGCCCCCGAGTTCAGGTGGTAACTCCACTGATGGTTTGGGCATACGAGGCTGGCGGCACACGTTCCGGTTTCCTGTTTGAGGACCCGAGCGCTTTGGTGAGCGCATCGATTCACAAAACACCGGATGACACCGTCGGAACCATGGAGCAACATGAACTCGTCGCCGAGCACCTCGAAGGTCAAGAAGTCGCGTGGGGCTGGCACATCGCCGCGAGTACCCACGAAGAACCATTTGTTCGAAAGGACGCGGGAGGCCCGTTCCATGTCGAACAGTACGTCGGAAGGGAACCCGAACCCAGATGTGTACGCCACGGCCGGAAATCTAGACGTTATTCCAGCGCGCTACGCCTCGACCCTGCAACTACTGTGCGTAGGCGGCGCGTTGCACCAATGACGGTTTGCATGCTCGCCCCTAGAGAAGAAGGCTCCAACGATCATGAACGCTGCAACCAGCAACTACCCAACAAGTACACATTGGGGTGACTTCATCGCCGAAGTCAGCGATGGAAGCGTGCAAGTGGTCCGACCTGCAGATGGCGATGCCAACCCATCACCCATTGGGCAGTCGTTGCTCGATTCGCAGGATCGAGGATGCCGTATCGACCAGCCGTATGTCCGGCGTGGGTACCTGGAGAGCCAGGGACGTAGCGACGGCACAATGCGAGGTGTCGATCCATTCGTCGCGGTGTCATGGGACGAAGCCTTAGACCTGGCAGCCCAGGCGCTGCGTACAACCGTTGCTGATCATGGCAACCAGGCGATCTTTGGTGGCTCCTACGGTTGGGGCAGCGCTGGGCGTTTCCATCATGCACAGAGTCAGGTGCACCGGTTCCTCAACAAACTCGGCGGTTACACCCGGTCGGTCGGTTCATACTCAACCGGAACCGCCCAGGTCATTGTTCCGCACGTGCTCGGTGTGCCATCACTGTTTTTACAGACACAATCGCCGACGGCTGAAGACGTGGCCGAACACGCCAAACTTGTGGTGAGTTTCGGTGGTATCAGCATGAAGAACATGCAGATCAATCAGGGTGGCATCACCAATCACACCGCCAAGAGTCAGCTCGAAGGATGGCGAGCGGCCGGAGTCAATGTTATTTGTGTCAGCCCGGTTCGTGACGATGTCGCCGACTTCCTCGAAGCCGATTGGTGGCCAGTCCGCCCGAATTCCGACGTGGCGCTCATGCTTGGCCTCGCCCACACCTTGCATACCGAAAACCTGCACGACACGAGCTTCCTGCACAGCCATTGTGTTGGCTACGACCGGTTTGTTGAGTACCTGACCGGCACCAGCGATGGCGTCGCGAAAGACGCCGATTGGGCCGCCTCACTGTGTGAGATCGACGCCGACCAGATTCGAACGCTCGCCCGGCGTATGGTAAGGGAGCCGTGCCTGCTCTCGATCAGCTGGTCGTTGCAACGGTCCGAACACGGCGACCAGCCGTATTGGATGCTCACGGTGCTGGGGGCCATGCTCGGCAACATTGGTTTGCCGGGCCTAGGTGTTGGTTACGGCTACGGCTGCATCCACAACTATGGGTTCGCGGGGCGTCACCCGCTGCCGTTCAGCGTCGCAGCGCTTCCCCAGGGCACCAACCCGGTGTCGGACTACATCCCGGTTGCTCGTATCGCCGACCTGTTGTCGAAACCAGGGCAGACGTTCCCGTTCAACGGCAAAGAGTTGACCTATCCCGATATCAAGCTCGTGTATTGGGCCGGCGGTAACCCGTTTCACCACCATCAGGACCTGAACCGACTGCGACAAGCGTGGAGTCAACCAGAAACCATCATCGTCAATGAGCCGTTCTGGACCGCAACTGCTCGGCATGCCGACATCGTTTTTCCGACCACAACATCTCTTGAACGCGAAGACTTCGCATGGGGCGGTGCCGAACTGGCGGGTTCACCAATGCACCAGGCACTCGAGCCATTCGAGCAGGCGAGAAATGACTATGTCGTGTTCAGCGGCCTAGCTCAGAGACTCGGTATCGAGGAAGAATTCACCGAAGGTCGCAATGAGCGCGAGTGGCTCACACACCTGTGGCAACAAACGGTCAAGCGGGCAGCCAAGGCCAACGTCGACCTGCCTGCATTCGACGACTTCTGGCAACACGGCGCTCGTGTCGACCCTGAGTCCATCCCAGCGGCGACGTTCGTACTCGAGGCCTTCCGGGCCGACCCTGACGGCGCTCCGCTTCCGACCCCGTCGGGCAAGATCGAGATCTTCTCTGAAAC
>DNHM01000369.1 GCA_003485885.1 Acidimicrobiaceae bacterium | reverse complement strand
GGCATTGGCGACCGCTGACTCGAGGATCTTAGAGACCACTTCGGAGACACCGGTTTCAGAGAATTGCAGGATTGTGCGTGCGTCTTCGACTGACTCGTTACGAATCAAGTTGAGCACACGGCGGGCCTTGCTGGCCGAACCCTTGAGATAGCGACCCTGGGCACGGGTGCCCGGACGTTCATTGGTCTTGGGGCCCGACATTAGCGACGTGCTCCTCGTTCTTGACCAGCGTGGAAACGGAAGGTACGAGTTGGTGCAAATTCGCCCAGCTTGTGACCGACCATTGACTCGTTGATGTAGACCGGGATGTGTTTGCGACCATCGTGCACAGCGACCGTGTGGCCAACCATGTCTGGAATGATCGTTGAGCGGCGTGACCAGGTCCGAATGACCTTCTTCTCGCCGCTCTCGTTCAAAGCATCGATCTTCTTGAGCAGGTGCCCATCGACAAATGGGCCCTTTTTGAGGCTTCTCGGCATTACTAGCTCCTAGCGTCGCTTGCCGCGAGTACGGCGGCGACGGACGATCATCTGCTCGGATGGCTTGTTGCGATTGCGAGTACGTGCCTCGGGCTTACCCCAAGGAGATACCGGGTGACGGCCACCTGAAGTCTTACCTTCACCACCACCGTGTGGGTGGTCGACCGGGTTCATGGCAACACCACGAGTCTGGGGGCGAACACCCATCCAGCGGTGCCGACCAGCTTTACCGATCTTGATCAGCTCATGATCGCTGTTGCCGATGACACCGACAGTTGCACGGCAGTCGATTGGGACTCGGCGCATTTCAGTGCTGGGCAAACGTAACGTGGCAAACTTGCCCTCTTTTGCGACGAGCTGAACACTCGTGCCGGCGCTGCGGGCGAGCTTGCCGCCGCCGCCAGGTGCAAGTTCCACGTTGTGGATAACGGTACCGACCGGGATGTAACGGATGGGAAGTGCGCAACCTGAACGAATTTCGGCGGCCGGGCCATTGCTGACCTTGTCGCCGACGTTCAAGCCGCTGGGAGCCAGGATGTAACGCTTCTCGCCATCGTGGAAATGCAACAGGGCAATTCGGCACGTGCGGTTCGGGTCGTATTCGATCGAGGCAACGGTGGCGGGGACGCCATCCTTGTTGCGCTTGAAGTCGATCTGGCGGTAGCGCTGCTTGTGACCGCCACCGCGGTGACGGCTGGTCTTGCGACCGTGGTTGTTACGACCACCGGTCTTATGTTTCGGTGCGAGCAGTGACTTCTCAGGTGACGTCGTGGTGATTTCAGAGAAATCGTGCGATGTCTGGAAGCGACGGCCCGGGCTGGTCGGCTTACGGCGACGAATAGCCATGATCAGACCTCGAACAGTTCGATCGAGTCGCCCTCGGCGAGGGTGACGATTGCACGTTTACGCGAAGGCCGCTGGCCCCACGTGTTGGTGCGGCGGTTCTTCTTTCGTTTTCCCTTACGGATCAAGGTGTTGACCTTGAGCACGTCGACATCGAAGATCGACTCAACAGCGTCTTTTATTTCGGGCTTCGAGCTACTGGGGTGGACTTCGAACGTGTAGACGTTGTCCTCGAGTAGCGTGTAGCTCTTTTCGCTCACTACGGGGCGAATGATGACGTCGCGTGGATCCTTCATTCTTCTTCCTCGCTGGCTGCTGCAGGAGCAGCGTCTTCGGCGTGATCATCGGCAGCCACTGCATGTGCTGCCGAGCCGGTGGCCAGCATGCGCTCGGTGCGAGCGACCTTGCGAGCTTCGGGCGCAGGGCGTGACGCACAAGCGGCTTCGAAACTGTCCTTGGTAAAGACGATGAAGTCGTTCACCAGCACGTCGTAGGTGTTGAGCTGATCTTGAGTGATCGTCTGAACACCAACCAGGTTGGCGAAGCTCTTTGCTGCAGCACTGTCCTCGTGACCGACAACAATGAGGATTTTGCCCCATACGTCGATCTTGCTGAGTACAGCGATGGCGTCCTTTGTCTTCGGTGCGGCGATGCCAAAGTCGTCGAGAACCCGGACTTTGCCGTCGGATGCCCGATCAGACAGGGCTGAGGCCAGCGCCAGCCGGATCATCTTCTTTGGCGTGCGTTGGGCGTAGGAACGAGGCTTTGGCCCCATGGCCACGCCACCACCACGCCAATGCGGGGCGTTTAGCGAGCCAGCACGAGCACGGCCGGTGCCCTTCTGGCGCCACGGCTTTGCAGCGCCACCACGGACCTCGGCCCGGGTCTTGGTGCTGTGGGTGCCACTACGGCGGTTCGCTAGCTGTGCGGTAACGACCTGGTGCATGACCGGGACGTTGGGTTCGACACCGAAAAGGTGGTCGGGACCCGACACGCTGCCGGCGGCAGAGCCGCCGTTGTTCAGTACGTTGAAATCAGGCATTGTTTGCCTCCGGGGCCACAAATGCCGGCTTCTTGACGGCATTGCGGATCACGACGGTTGCGCCTCGAGGGCCAGGAACCGAACCACGGACGAGCAGAAGCTCGCGCTCGGGATCGGCCTGAACGACCTGGAGGTTTTGGGTTGTCACTTTTTCGGCACCCATGCGACCAGGCATTTTCTTGCCTCTGAATACTCGCGATGGGGTTGCACACTGGCCAATTGCGCCGGGTTTGCGATGATTGCGATGGGCACCGTGGGAGGCACCCATACCTTTGAAGTTGTGGCGTTTCATCACACCGGCGAAACCTTTGCCTTTGCTGACGGCGGTCACGTCGACAAGTTCGCCAGCGGCGAGTTGTTCAACAGTGAGCTCGTCGCCAACGGCAATATCGCCAACGTCGTCGAGGCGTAGCTCGACCAGCTTGGGACCAGGGGCGACTCCGCCTTTAGCGAAGTGACCGGCCTCTGGGCTGGTAAGGCGTTGCGGTTTCTGTTCACCCCATGTGACCTGCACGGCGGAGTAGCCGTCGATCTCGGGCGACTTCACCTGCACCACACGACATGGGCGAACAGCTAGCGCAGTGACCGCGATGAGACGATTTTCGTCGTCCCACACTTGGGTCATGCCGATTTTTGTTCCAACAATCGCTTTGGTAGCCATTGGTTCTTCCGGAATCTTCTGCGGGCGGTTGTTCACGCAAACGCTCCGCACAGATCAGGCCGGTGAGGGCCATGCTGGCGGAGCGATGCTTCGGTTGTGCGATGCGGTTCCCGGTGAGGCCTACATCGACGTCGATTCTTGCGAAGGCTGCCAACCCTGTTTTACCAAGGCAAACGGTCTTCAAACAGACCTGCTGAGGCTAGCGCGCTCCCTAGGGGTTTCCCACCCGGAAACGCGAATAGCCCGGTCAAATGACAAGGGCACTGACCAGATATCTCTGGCTGGGAGATAACAGGGAAGCGCTAGTCAACCAGATGGAGTCCCCCCTTGCCGCTGATGCGCAACTGTGGTGGCGTAGCTTCGAGCCACAGGGTCGCCTCGAGTCCATCAAGCACTCCTGGTTTTGTTGGCGCGTGGTGACTCGCCACTGCTCGTCAAGCTGCTATCCAATTCGTGTCACGCATCAGGACTCGGACCTGAATGAGGTTGTTCAGAGGATGAAGCCTACGGCAGCCATGTTTCGTGGACTCGGCGCCATTGGAGGCCATTCGGCGCTGTGGCATGGTTGGTGAAGACCACCGTGCTGAGCCGGTGGTGGGTTCGGTCAATAAGTTGGTGGTTTTCGATGTACCGAGCAACCAGGCTGTCGCTGGTCTCCGCCACCAACGCTGCGTCCGTCACCGTAATCCTGAGCGAGCTCGTGTGGCCGTGCGCTGCCCGAAGAGCTTGCATGGTCATCGCCCGTGATGACTCGATGCCGTCGGGTCCCACGATCGTGAAGTCATCTGCCAAAACCTGCTCGACCCGTTCAAGGGTGTCGATAGTTCCTAAGAAGTAGGCCTCGAAGACGTCGTGTAGTTCTTCGATCTCGTTTTGCCATCTCATCATCGCCACAGCACGGTAGGCCACAGCACTGTCGGGGCGTAATTCACATGGCTTACGTAGATAGCCAAGCCGCGACCACGTACCCAATTCTGTCTACGCTTCGGAGGTGGATATCGCCCTAGTTGCCGACGGACTTGTGAAGCGTTTTGGTGAAAAGACGGCAGTCAACCA
Source organism: Acidimicrobiaceae bacterium (assembly GCA_003485885.1). Taxonomy (GTDB): domain Bacteria; phylum Actinomycetota; class Acidimicrobiia; order Acidimicrobiales; family UBA10347; genus UBA10347. The sequence goes on along the minus strand of DNHM01000369.1, from coordinate 494 downwards.
TCTGCACTTGGCCGTCCCTCAAGGCAGCTGGTTTGGTGTGGTTGGCCCGAACGGAGCGGGGAAGACGACGTCGATTCGAATGATGGTCGGCCTGCTGCGTCCCAACGAGGGCACGGTGTTGGTGAACGGCGTCGCGGTATGGCCTGACCCCACTGAGGTCAAGCGTATGGTCGCGTTTTGCCCGACGATCTCCGATTGTTCGAGCGACTTACCGGCGAAGAGCTCCTGGTTTATGTTGGCCTACTGCGCCGACTGGATCGAGCGTCGGTGCTGAGCCGGAGCGAACAACTCCTCGAGGTACTCGGTCTGACCGGAGCCGCGCATGATCTGGTTGCGGACTATTCAACCGGCATGAGAAAGAAAGTCGCTCTGGCCGCAGCGTTGCTCCACTCTCCTTCAGTACTGATTCTCGATGAACCGTTCGAATCTGTCGATCCTGTGTCGAGCAAGGTGATTGTCGAAGTACTCCAGCACTATCGATCATCGGGCGGCAC
>DNHM01000019.1 GCA_003485885.1 Acidimicrobiaceae bacterium | reverse complement strand
ACGACCCTCCCTTTTTGCCTCGGAGAAACATCTATCTGCTCGGGCGAGCTAGGACTCAGGCATATCGGTGGGCTCAAGTCGTGCAGCACCAACACTGATCGTCACTGGGTGACTCTCGATCAGGTTATGACCTGCAACCGCGCTGCCGGAGCCCTTGTGCCGTGGTGCACCCAGGACGACAACACCAACGAGATACCACGAGCATGAACCTCAATCGAGCGCTGGTCGAACCAGTGCGCGAACATACCTAGGTGGTGAAACATGACATATGACGAGGATCTGCGGGCTCTGTACGACGCACAGACCTACGCGGCAGCAGCACCACACGATGCGATCGACCGGCTCCGCGAACGTGGTCCCGTTGTGTGGGTACCGGAGCCAGCGCTTCACGGATGGCCAGAGGGACCCGGGTATTGGGCGGTACTAGGGCATGGCGAGACGAAGCAGGTTTTGCGGGATGCCGCCACGTTCTCCAGCAACCTGGCAGGCACGCAGCTACGTACACCGACTCGACCCGAAGATCTCGCGTTCGTGCGCCAGATGATGCTGAACCAGGATCCACCAGCGCACAACCGGCTGCGCGGCCTGTTATCGAAGGCCTTCATCCCTCGAGCGATCGCTGCGCTCGACGCCGAGATCTCCTCTCGAGCCCATGATCTGGTGCAAAACGTGGCGTACAAGGGACAGTGTGACCTCGTCACTGACATCGTGGGTGACCTACCAGTGGCCGTGCTCGCTTCGGTGCTTGGCCTTCCTGACCAAGACCGCGGGTTGCTCTACGACTGGTCCAACCGCGTGATTGGTTATCAAGACGCCGACTATGCCTCGAGCGCAGCCTTCAATCCAGCTACCGGCTCCGATATGGCACGAGCTGCGCTGGCATATCGGCCGCTCCCAGATGCCTCGGGGGCGTTGCCGGATCCGCGCACCCGCGCTGGGCTGGCTGATATGTATGCCTATGCCCAGGCCCTTGCCGAATACCGCCGGGTCGAACCTGGCGACGACATTGTCTCGCTGCTCTTGCATGCCGACTTTGATGGCCCCGCACTCACAAACGACGAATTCGAAACACTCTTCTTTCTCTTTGCTGTTGCTGGCAACGAGACACTGCGCAATGGCATCCCTGGTGCCGTCCTGACGTTGATCGAGAAACCCGATCAATACGATCTCCTGCTTCGCGAACCAGATCTACTCGACGGCGCTGTCGAAGAGTTGCTGCGGTACTGGCCACCGGTGATTCACTTCCGGCGAACGGCCACCGTCGATTGTGAGATTGGTGGGCAGGCCATCATCGCTGGCGACAAGGTTGCCGTTTATCACCTTGCCGCCAATCGGGACCCCGACGTTTTCGACAATCCTCACCAACTCGACCTTCGCCGCACCGGCGTTGATCATGTTTCGTTCGGCTTTGGGCCTCACTTCTGCCTCGGCGCCCATCTCGCTCGTCGTCAGATGAAATCAATGCTGGGGGAACTCGCACGCCAACTTGGCCGCCTCGAACTCGCGGGTGGCCCAATCCGGTTGACGTCCAACTTCCAGCAGGGACTCAAGTCGCTGCCGGTTTCCTGGAATCTTCCGTAATTGTCACAGGTGACCACCGTCCGCATGAACGAAAGAGCTCCGAAATGACAACACCCACCTTGCTGCTCATCCATGGCTTGGGGGCTACGAACGGCGTGTGGGCCGACGTGCTGGCCGAGCTTGACTGGCCAAGCCAGGTCATCAACGTTGAACTGCCTGGCCATGGCGCTGCCGCCCCGAGCGACGACTACACCGTTGGGGCAATGGCAGCTCAGGTCGCCACTGCCTGTGCGAACGGCGAAGAAGTCATCGCTGTTGGGCACTCCCTCGGTGGTGCGGTTGCGCTGTGCCTGGCTTCGGGTTTCTTTCGCCCAGTCGTGACCGCAGCCGTCGGCCTCGGTATCAAGCTGGCCTGGAGCGATGCCGACGTGGAAGGTATGGCCAGGGTCGCTGCCAAGGGTGCTCGCTGGTTCGAGACCCGAGACGAAGCTGTTGAACGATTCCTATTGCAGGCCGGGCTTCGTGGTGTTGGGCCGAATCATCCCGCTGTTGCCAATGCGGTGATCGAGGTAGATGGACAGTGGCGGGTCACACAGGACCCAAACACTTTTGCGCAACGGCCGGTCGATCCGGCGGGCCTGGTCGGGGCAGTGAACTGCCCAGTGATTTTGGGCGCTGGCGAGAACGATGCCATGGTCTCATTCGACGACATGGTGGCCCATGTGCCAAATCCGCGAATCGCCACCGGCGCTGGTCACAATGTGCAGGTTGATAATCCGACCTGGGTCGTCTCACTGATTCATGAGGTCGCCAATCTGTGAGCGCACAAGCCACATTTTCCAGCTGCAGCGTGGCGGCCAATACGTGACTACCAGGGCACTTGTCATCGCCCTCCGAGCTCGTGCGTTTCAGGGCTCCGCTCACGAACGCAAAGGGTCCCCGTGGGTCGACTCCCGCTCGACCCTCGGTCACAGCCGGGTTTGAACTGCGGAAAGTAGTCTTGAGTCGCAATCCAGCGTGAGTAGGAAGAATCTCGACGATGCCAACTGCATTTATTACCGGCGTGTCCGGCCAAGACGGCAGCTACCTGGCTGAGTTCTTGCTGTCTAAGGGTTACCAGGTCCACGGGCTGATCCGCCGGTCGTCATCAATCAACACGTGGCGCCTCGACAACATCTATCAAGGCCCCCAGGACCGTAATCCGAACTTCTTCCTGCACTACGGCGATCTGGCCGACAGCTCAGCGCTGGCTCGCCTCGTTCGTGAAATCGAGCCCGACGAGGTCTACAACCTGGCGGCCCAGTCGCACGTCAAAGTCAGCTTCGAAATGCCCGAATTCACCGCTGATGTTACTGGCACCGGTGTACTCCGTTTACTCGAGGCGATCCGGATGAACTCCAGCAGCACCCGCTTCTACCAGGCATCGTCTTCGGAAATGTTCGGTGCGTCGCCTCCGCCGCAGAGCGAGAAAACGCCTTTCCATCCCCGAAGCCCGTACTCGTGCGCCAAGGCCTTTGCTCACATGTTGTGTGTGAACTATCGCGAGAGTTACAACATGTTCGCGGTCAGCGGCATCTTGTTCAATCACGAGAGTCCCCGTCGAGGCGAGACCTTTGTGACCCGCAAGATCACCCGTGCGGTGGCCAGAATAAAGGCTGGCCAGCAAGACCTTCTGTACCTAGGCAACCTCGACGCAAAACGCGATTGGGGTTATGCCGGCGACTATGTCGAAGCCATGTGGCTCATGCTGCAACAGGACGAACCCGCCGATTACGTCATCGGCACCGGCGAGGCACACAGCGTGCGCGAGTTCTGCGATGCGGCCTTCAGCCATGTCGGTCTGAACTGGGAGGACTACGTGCGTTACGACGAACGTTACGAACGCCCCGCCGAAGTCGACTATCTGCTCGGTGATCCCACTCTTGCCCGGGAGAAACTTGGCTGGATTCCCAAGGTCAGCTTCGACCAGCTCGTCGCCATGATGGTCGACAGTGATCAGGCCGCCCTCAGCTAAACAGTGCGCTGCCCAACCGAGTCATTGGCTCAAACGCTGAGACGTTCTAGAGCTTGAACCGGTAGACGTTCGTTTCGCGTTGTTCGAAGCCAATACGTTGGTACAGCCGGTTGGCGGCTTCACGGCTCGGGCGGCTCGTTAGATCGACCGTGGTTGCGCCAGCGTCGCGAGCGTGATCAAGCGCGACACGATTGAGCTTGTCACCAATGCCTCGGCCACGGACTGCGGTGTCGACCACGACGTCTTCGATCCATGCCCGGTAGCCGGTAGGGATTCGGAACATGGCCAGCGTGAGCGAACCCACGATGCGGTCTTGATCGCGTTCATCGCGAGCTATGAGTAGCACCGAGTCCGGAGCGTCGACGATGGCCTGAAGATCGGTGGCGGGCGGCGGCGGGTTCGAGGAGGAGAGCTGTGGGATCAGCAGCTGAAACGCCGCTACCAGCTCATCGTCGACGGTGGTGACTACTTCGATACGAACATCGTCTTCTGACACGACTAGAGACTAGAAGAAATGGCTCGTGAGGCAGGTGTTGCTGCTGTGATTGTGCTGTTGCAGATTCACGCCTCCGAGATAACGTGACCGAGTGACAGAGCAACGGGGCGGGTCGCAGAACGCACACTTTGACTGGTACCAGCGTCGGTCGGCGCAGGACCCAGTCATGGTGTTGGCATTCTCTGGATGGAACGACGCGGGTAGTGCTGCGTCGTCGGCCGCCGAGTATTTGGACCAGAGCTGGAGTGCAGCTCCGTTCGCCACGATCGATGCCGAAGAATTCTTCGACTTCACCGCGATCCGGCCATCGATCGAACTCACGCAGTCTGGCGAGCGCCGCATTTCTTGGCCATCCACGACCTTCAGCATCGCCGAAGGAGCCCTTGAAGGACGCGATCTCATTCTCGTCCGGGGCGTTGAACCCCAACTCAAGTGGCGCGCCTTCACCGAAACGATCCTGGGTGTGGCCGAGGATCTCGGCGCTTCCATGATCGTGACCTTCGGCGCGTTACTCGCCGATGTGCCCCACACCCGCCCGACAGTCGTTTACGGATCGTCCTCCGGTGGCTCAGCCGAACTCGACGACCTTGAGCCATCAACCTACGAAGGCCCAACCGGAATCATCGGGGTTATCCACTCGGCGTGCAGTGTTGCTGGCATTCCCTATGCGTCGTTATGGGCCGCCGTTCCCACCTACGTTCCCGGTGCGGCCTCGCCCAAGGCGGCGTTGGCGCTTCTCAAGCGGCTGCGCGATCTACTCGGCGCCGAGTTTGAGACAGACGAACTGCAGCGCGAAAGCCAAGAGTACGTTCGCCAGGTCGATGCCTATGTCGAGGAAGACCCCGAGACAGTCGAGTTCATCGCCGAACTCGAACGGCACTACGACGCGAATCATGAAGCATCGCCCGAACAACTCGTTGCCGAAGTCGAACAATTCCTCCGCCAGCGCGGCGACCACTAAGGACCACACCGGCTGTCGCTGGGGTGTGATCTGACACATAACGTCTGCCCGCGTCCGCTTCTTCGTAGGGTCCTCGCGATGGACGACGCAACCGCCAAGCTATGGGCAACACAAGACCGCCATGTTGGGGACCGCGAACGGCTGTTCCGCGCCGTGGCCGACGCGCTCGATGTCGACACCGTGCTCTATCCGGGCTCCTACGTGGACATCGCCCCATCAATGATTTTTGACCACGTCACCTACGTCGACAACGACAAGCGATTCCCGAAGTTCTTCAGCGACCAGGCAGGAGTCAGGGAGATCATCAGCGCCCAACGCGACGATGACAACTTCGATGTCAACCCCATCCACGCTGACTACACCACCGACCTCCCCATCAAAGACGAGGCGGTCGACCTGCTCATATCGCTCTATGCCGGTTTCGTGTCCGAACACTGCACCCGGTACCTCAAGGTCGGCGGCACCTTGTTGGTGAATGACAGCCATGGCGACGCCTCGATGGCTTCGATCGACGAGCGGTACGAATTCACCGGCGTCATCACATCTCGCGACAGCCACTATCGCTTTGGCGCCGCCACATTGGGCGGCTACTTCATCCCCAAACGAGACGAACCCATCACCGTCGAGCGGGTACGAGATCTCGGCCGCACGATCGGCTACACCAAGTCAGCGTTCGCCTACCTCTTCACCCGCACCAGCTGATCGTCGATCCACTCGATGACCGAGGCAACGATGTCGTCGCCTTCGGGTTCGTTGAA
>DNHM01000533.1:2567-4497 GCA_003485885.1 Acidimicrobiaceae bacterium | reverse complement strand
AGTGTCGCCGGACTCGTGAGTCGAGACATGGCGGTCGATCTCGGCACCGCCAACACCCTGATCTATGTTCGCGGTGAAGGCATCGTGCTCGACGAGCCGTCGGTGGTTGCGGTAAATGTCCACGATGGCAAGGCATTGGCAGTCGGATCCGACGCGAAACGCATGATTGGTCGCACTCCGAACCACATTCAAGCGATCCGGCCCCTCAAAGATGGCGTTATCGCCGACTTCGATGTGTGTGAGCGCATGTTGCGCCACTTCATCCAGAAGGTGCACCCAAGCCGATTCGCCAAGCCGCGTATGGTTATTTGTGTTCCATCGGGCATCACTGGTGTCGAGAAACGTGCCGTGCAAGAGGCTGCCGAGTTCGCGGGAGCGCGCCGACCTGCCTTCATTATTGAAGAACCTATGGCTGCGGCGATCGGTGCTGGCCTCCCGGTGCAAGAACCTGCTGGCAACATGATCGTCGATATCGGCGGCGGCACGACCGAAGTCGCCGTAATCTCACTCGGCGGTGTCGTGGTGAGTCGATCGGTGCGTGTCGGAGGCGACGAACTCGACAACGCCATCATGCAGTACGCAAAGAAACAACATGGTCTTGTGTTAGGCGAACGCACCAGCGAAGACGTCAAACTGGCGTTGGCTTCGGCATGGCCGCTGCAAGAAGAGATGTACGCCGAGGTGAGGGGCCGTGACCTGGTTACTGGACTTCCGAAGACCGTGGTGACCTCCACGATCGAGGTCCGCGAGGCTATTCAAGAACCTGTCTCGTCGATTGTCGATGCGGTCAAGGTCACCCTCGATAACACCCCGCCCGAACTTGCCGCCGACATCATGGAACGCGGCATCATGCTCGCTGGCGGTGGTGCGCTGCTTGCCGGCCTGCCACAGCGATTGCACAACGAAACCGGCATGCCGGTCATGGTTGCCCCAGATCCGTTATACGCAGTTGCACTCGGTTCTGGTCAGACTCTCGAAGAGTTTGACGCACTCAAGGACGTTCTCTTCTCGTCGGCGCACGACTGAACCCCCAGCGGGTGGTAAGTCCCCACCTGCATGATGTATGTCCGTACTTGACCCGCGCCGCCGTCGCCGAACAACACTCATACTGCTGCTCCTGACGTCGATCACCATGCTGTCGCTCGACTACCAAGGTTTTCGGCCGCTCAACCAGGTGCAGTCAGCGGTTCGAAGCATCGTCGATCCGCTCGCTGGAAGCTCCGACTCGGTGACCTCCCCAATCACCAATGCGTGGCGGTCCTTCAGCGAGTTTGATGACCTCGAGAAGGAAAACGCCCGGCTGAAGGATGAGCTTGCGGAACTGCAAGGCAACTCCATCCAGGCAAGCGCAGCAGAGGGCACGCTACGTGCCCTGCTCGAGGAGATTGAGATTGATTACATCGGGGGTGCAGACACGATTGTCGCTCAGGTCATCGACCGCCCCAGCAACTTCGAGAGCTATTCGATAGAGATCGATCGGGGTACGAACGATGGGTTGCGTCGTGGTATGCCGGTCGTCACCAGCGCTGGTTTGGTCGGACGTGTCAGCGAGGTACAAGACGGTTTCAGTCAGGTCCGCCTGCTTCATCAGCCTGACTTCCCGCTTGGAATCCGAGTCGTGGGCGCTGGCGAAGTAGCGCTCGCACGAGGCCAAGGAATCGGTGAAGATCTCCAGGTCAAGGAGGGGATCACCGAAGAAACGGCGATCAAGGTGGGGGATCCGGTCGTTACCAGCGGCATCGAAGGAAGTTCGTACCCACCGGACTTAGCTGTCGGCGTCATAAGTGGTGTTGAGTTCGATTCGCGACTGCTCGAGCAAGAAATCAGCGTGCGGCCCGTAGCTGATCTCGCAGATCTTCGCTTCGTGACGGTAATTCTGTGGACAGTTGATGGAGACTCAACACCGTGACACAGCTTGGGACACAGCTTG
>DNHM01000533.1:0-2512 GCA_003485885.1 Acidimicrobiaceae bacterium | reverse complement strand
CTGCGTGTGGTCTTGATCGCCATGTTGGTGCTGATCTTCCATCTTGATGTCTCCCCGGATTTGCGCATTGCCGGGGTCGCTGCAGAACTGCCACTAGGTTTGGCGATTGCTGCAGGCCTCGCCGGTGGGGCCGAACGAGGCGCGTACTTTGGATTCTTCTTCGGCTTTGCTGTGGACCTTTTCTTCTTTACCCCAATTGGTCTGCGAGCGCTGATTTTCGGGATAATCGGCTGGGCTGCTGGTCATCTCTTTCTCGATCGGATCGAAGAGTCGCCGGTGATGTCAGCAGTGGCAATTGGCAGCGGAACTGCTCTGGGGCTCACTGCGTTTGCTGGTCTTGGGATAGCGCTCGGTGAGACGGCGCTGCTCGAATCGCCGATCACCCGCATCGTGCTGATTGCCTCGTTGATCAACGCGGTGCTGGCGGTGTTGCTTATGTGGGTGGCGCATTGGATGTGGGCCGTGGATCCAATAGGGCAGAAACGGTTCGCCACATGAACGACCGGTCGCCGCTCCGGCTGGCGATGTTGGGCGTGCTGGTTCTCGGCCTTTTTGTGTCGCTCTTTGCGCGCCTGTGGTATCTGCAGGTTGCGGAAGAGCAGCGAGACGCGGCGCAACAAGTGGCGCAGGAGAATCTGTTCCGCACCGTGTACACCTCGGCGCCCCGGGGTCGAGTGCTTGATCGCAACGACAATGTGTTGATCGATAACCGACTCGTCAACGAGGTTGTGGTCGACAAGTTCTCGCTGAATGAGTCGCTTCCTCGTGAATCGGATCGCCGTGAATTTGCCATCAAGTTGGCGCGCGAGATCAGCTCAGCTGGGCGGCTCATCAAGGCTGCAGATATCGAGTCGGCGTTGAGGGACCCCAGGTACGGACCGTTCGATGTTGTGCCAATCGTCAAGGATGTCCCCGAACGCTTCAGCATCTTGATCGGCGAGCGCGAAGACGATTTCCCTGGTGTCGAAGTCCGTAAAACCAATGTCCGTTTCTACCCCTATGGCCAACGGGCGTCCCACCTGCTTGGTTACGTCGGAGCGATCAACGCTCCGACCTATGAGCAGGTGCGTGAAAGCGTCAAGCTGTACCAACCAACCGACGAAATCGGTATTACCGGGGTCGAGGCCAGCTTCGAAGACATCTTGAGAGGAACACCGCAGGTCGAAGTCATCGAGGTCGATGCCGCAGGAGACCGCATCGCCGTTATCAGCGCGGCCGAAGCTGTTCCTGGTAACGATGTGCGGCTGACCCTCGATATCAACCTGCAGGCGCTCGTGGAGCAGGAGCTGTTCAATGGCATTCGAAGTGCCCGCCAGCGGCTTGACGATACCGATGAAGACAATATTGTGCCGTATAACGCTCCCGGCGGGGCAATGGTGCTGCTTGATCCTGATGGTTCGCGGATCCTGGCCATGGCGTCGTATCCAACCTATGACCAGCGGTTGTTCTTGGGCGGCATTAGCCAGCGGGCGTACGACGTTCTAGACACAGACGAAACCAAACCGCTATTCGACCGAGCTGCACAAGCTGAATATGCACCTGGCTCGACCTTCAAGCTGATCACCGCCTACGCAGCGCTGGACTCAGGCCTGCTTGGGGCCCGCGGTTACCTCAAACGTAGCCAGTTCCTGGTCGACGAAGGTACGTGGGCGATTCCTGGATGTGCTGGTCCTGGTTGTGTGTTGCGGAACGCAGACAACAAGGATCTGGGCGCGGTTGACTTGGAGTTGGCCATCACCGAGTCGAGCAATGTGTTCTTCGGCCAGTTGGGTTACCAGTTCAACGTCCGCCAGGGATTCCAGTCACAACAACTCATCGATACTGCTCAAGATTTTGGATACGGGCTGGACTATGCGGCCGTACCGAATGCAAATGCAGGCCAGGTCCCTGTCCCAGCGAGCGCTGGTGAGTCAGCCAATATGGCCGTGGGCCAGGGTTTCGTGTTGGCCACCCCGCTGCAGATCGCGAACTCCTATGCAGCGATAGCGAACCGCGGTCAGGTCTACTCACCGATGCTCGCCGAAGCCGTCCTCGACGCAGCCACCAACGAAGTCCTTGTCGAGTTCCCGACCCGGCTCATCCATGAGCTCTATATGCCCGATGAGTTCTATGGCCCCCTTGTCGACGGGCTCACCGGCGTAACTCAGAGCGAAGAAGGCACCGCCTATCTGGCCTTTGAGTCCTTCCCGAGTTCGTCCTTCACGGTCTGCGGCAAGACAGGAACCGTCGAAAACCCGCCAAAACAGGACAACGCAGCGTTTGCCGCGTTTGCGCCGTGCCGGAATCCCCAGTATGCGGCGGTTGCCTATATCGAACAGGCGGGCCTGGGCGGTGACTCGGCAGCCCCGGTCGTAGCTGCGGTGTTCGGCCGAATTGCCACCGGTGACATCGATGTTGTTCCAACCGAAGCAGAAGCTGATGACCTCATCAGCGAAGCAGATGCGCTGGCGGCTGAAGAGGCCCGCCTGCAGTCCGAGGTCGAAGCTGCTGCTCAAGCTGAAGCTGAACAACT
>DNHM01000363.1 GCA_003485885.1 Acidimicrobiaceae bacterium | reverse complement strand
TTCCTGACGGTTTGGGTAACCCTCGCAATCCTCGCTGGCATCGGACTCGGACTGTTGGTTCCCGGCGTGTTCGAGCAGGTCGCTGACCTCGAGGTGGCAAACGTCAACCTGGTCGTCGCCGCGCTGATCTGGCTGATGATCTACCCGATGATGCTCAAGGTCGAACCCGACTGCCTGAACGACGTCCGCCGGCGCCCCAAGGGTCTCGTTCTCACACTGATCATCAATTGGCTGGTCAAACCATTCACAATGGCTGGCCTGGCGTATCTCTTCTTCCGATTCGTGTTCGCTGATTTCGTCCCCGCTGGCGAAGCTGACGAATACATTGCGGGCATGATTTTGCTCGGGGTCGCCCCATGCACCGCGATGGTGTTTGTGTGGAGCCAACTCACCAACGGCAACCCCAACTACACCCTCGCCCAAGTTTCCATCAATGACCTCATCTTGGTCTTCGCGTTCGCACCGATCGCTGGACTGCTCTTGGGCGTCACTGACCTCACCGTCCCTTGGGCCACACTCATTGCGTCCGTCGCTATCTTCGTTGTCGTGCCACTCGGCGCGGGTTTGGCAACTCGCTCCTCGCTTCTGCGAAAGGACGGGCCCGAGGCGGTCGACACATTCGCGGCGCGTCTCAAAGCGACGTCGATTATCGGACTGTTGCTTACCGTCGTACTGCTCTTCGGGTTCCAAGCCGAAACGATCATTGACCAACCGGCACGGGTCCTCATGATTGCCGTTCCACTTCTTATCCAGAGTTATGGAATCTTTGCGATTGGCTACGGCGCAGCGCGCGTTCTGCGGCTTCCCTTCGACGTTGCTGCTCCTGCAGCGATGATCGGCACATCCAACTTTTTCGAACTGGCCGTAGCAGTCGCTATCAGTCTCTACGGCCTCGGATCCGGGGCCGCTCTGGCCACCGTGGTCGGCGTGCTGATCGAGGTGCCCGTGATGCTGTCGCTGGTCTCGTTTGCCAACAGAACCCAGAATTGGTTCCCAGCACTAGCCACACCCGGAGCCGCGAAGTAGCCACACCCGGTGGCCGCATCTCGAGAAACGACACCTTGAATCACTTCGCATGCAACAGCATGGCCGTGCCGGGCACAACATTGCTGGTGAAGCTAGTCCTTGGTTGAGTCCATCAGTGCGTCGGCGGCCCGTTCCACTGCGTGGCGGATGTCGACCAATATCGCTTCGACATCGTCCCGAACGTCGGTGACAAGGTGTTTAGTATCGCCGGCGGCCTCGCGTAGTTCGACCAGCACTCCGGCGCGTGCATGGGAGAGGCGATTGCCAACATCGTCGAGATCGTCGCGGACCTCCATGGATGCGAGCACTCCCTGCAGCCGGAGCCAGTCGGTGCGGGAACGCCAGGATCGCAACTGCTTGTCGACCGCGGCACGGTAGCTCATCGGATCGGCGTGTCGGGTCACATCAAGGTCTGCTTCGAGTCCGTCAACAGCAGCGCCAAGGTCCTCGATAGCGTGCGCCGTTTCGATCTTGACCTCTGGCCGTGACTCCAGCCGGTCGTGAAGTTCGCTGCATCGGAGCGCTAGTCGGCTGTGTTGTTGCACGAACAGTTCACGAGTTTTGGGTTTCACGTCGTCGAGAAGAATGTCGAACGCTTGGAGGCGGCTACTCGTAAGCTCGAGGTCAGCGAGAAGCTGGTCGTGGGGGTTCGTTGTTGGTCATAACTGGTTCCTTCTCGTGATTGGTTTGTGGAGGCGACCAGTCGTGCCCGTCGTGCCTGGCCCATGACGGTTCTTCTCGGCATTCACTGGCGTAACTAGGACAAAATGTAGAGCGATTGCCGTGCAGACTCTCGGGTCAAAGGTCCCAACCTGCAACGTTCTCGGGTCATATGGGGAGGTCGAGCGCAGCTCGTTGCGGGTCTGGCCCAGGGACTTTGTGCCCTTTACCGTCGAGATGGCAGCGCGCGACGATGGAAGCATGAGCGCCACTCCGTCGTCACCCAACCCCGAAATGTACGTGCTTGACTCACCGTATGAACTGGACCGCTGGCGTCCGCTCGCCCAGTGGTTGCTGTATGTACCCCATGGGCTGATCGTGCGTGCTCTGCAGTCTGTCTCAAGCGTGGTCTTCGTCATCTACTGGGTGATCTTCCTTGCCACTGGGTCGCTCAACCGGGGCCTCTACGGGTTGATGGCGATGATCGAACGCTACGGCGCACGTTCTGGCGCGTTCCTCGTTGGACATTCCGCGGTCTATCCGCCATTCGACTTTGGAATGGGGCCCGCCGACAATGGCGCCTACGCTCCGGTGCGGCTGAATCTGCCCGATCTGCCGGAAACGGTGTCACGCAAGGCTGCACTTAACGTGCTGTTGGCCATTCCTCACTACATCGTTGTTGCCGTCTATGCAATCGGTGCGGTGGTCGTTCGGACCATCGGCTGGTTCTCTGTCCTGTTCACCGGCCGTTGGCCTGTCGCAATGCGGGATTGGCTCGTGCGCTTCTCCAACTATTACTACCGGGTGTGGGCCTACGTGACCATGGTGCACACCGAGTACCCTCGTTTTGGCACCGCACTGGTCTAAGCCCATGCAATGACGTCTGTTGGTCTGGTTGAGGTGTCGAAGATGGTTGACGGCTGCGTGGGTGGCGCTGTCGTTGATGGTTTGCTCGAACTCGATTGCCTCAACTTGCCATGCAGATTTGGGATTGGA
>DNHM01000181.1 GCA_003485885.1 Acidimicrobiaceae bacterium | reverse complement strand
CTTCGGCGGCATGTTCCTGGGCTTTGGTGTCAAGGTGCCAATGTTCCCGTTCCACACATGGCTGCCCGATGCCCATACCCAGGCGCCAACCGTTGGTTCGGTCATCCTTGCTGCAGTGCTGCTAAAGCTCGGTACCTACGGTTTCATCCGCATCGCAATCCCGTTCCTTCCTGAAGCAGCCGCTGCATGGGCTCCGGTCATTGGCCTGCTGGCTGTCATCGGCATCATCTACGGAGCGCTTGGTTGTCTGGCCCAGACCGATATGAAGCGTTTGATCGCGTTCTCATCGGTTGCGCACATGGGTTTCGTCATGCTGGGTATCTCCACACTGACTGACTTCGGCATCAATGCTGCAGTCTTCGGCATGGTTTCACACGGCCTCATCACCGGCATGTTGTTCTTCGTCGCTGGTTCGATGAAGGACCGCTATCACACACTCGATATGGGCCGTCTCGGCGGCTTGCTGGTGCAAGCCCCCAAGATGGGCTGGATACTGGCCTTCGCTTCGATGGCATCACTTGGTCTTCCCGGCCTCGCTGGTTTCTGGGGCGAATTCCCCGCAATCCTGGCGTCGTACAGCCCGGCAGCGATTCTTTCTGATGCCGTGTGGCGTAGTTACATGGTGGTCGCGGCTCTCGGCACCGTCCTTGCAGCGGGTTACCTGCTGTGGATGGTCCAGAAGACCGCATTCGGTACGCCAACCGAAGAGTTCGAGAACGACCCACACATTCGCGACGTATCGAAGTTCGAATGGATCTCGTGGAGTCCATTCCTGCTGTTGATCGTGGTATTCGGTTTCTACCCCAACCTGATCTTCAACCTGTCCGATGACGCGGTGCAGGAATCACTGTCCATCGAAATGCAGGCCGAAGATATGGGCTGCTACGACCTTGAGCCTGGCTCTGATGCGCTTGAGAGCTGTCTGAAGATGGTCGAGGACGGTTGTCTTGAATCTGAGGAAGGCGTCGAGTGTTTCGACATGCTGCGTGACGGCACGCTCGACAAGATCGAAGCGAACGCGGAAATGGCTTCGGGGAACTGACCCATGTTTGCCGCCCTCAACCCGATGCTCGGGTTCCTCCAACAGGCTGACTTTGTCCGGCCCGATATCGACTGGCATGCGCTGGCGCCTGAGCTGACCTTGCTCGCCGTGGGCGCACTCGTCACGCTGATCGACGTCGTGTTCCTTGAAAAGGGTCGCAAGATCTCACCAACCATCGCGAGCCTTGGCCTGCTCACGGTGCTCATCCCGATCGTTACCTTGGCCGTCGACGGAGTCGCATCAAATCCTCGTCAGGCGTTTGCCGGTAGCGACATCTATGTTGTCGATGGCTACTCGCTGATTCTGAAGGCATTGTTCATCCTCATTGGCTACATGATCGTGCTGATGTCGACGAACTACATCGCCGAGGGTGACTACTGGGAGAGCGAGTACTACGGCATGCTCATCTCGTCGTTGTTGGGCATGGTTGTCATGGCCTCGGCACGAGATCTGGTCACCGTGTTTGTCGCACTCGAGTTGCTCTCGATCCCGGCCTACCTGATGGCGACATGGCGCAAGCGTGACATTCGCAGCAATGAAGCTGGCCTGAAGTACTACCTCAACGGTGTGTTCGCTAGTGCACTCATGCTCTACGGCATGTCGCTGCTATTTGGTGTCACCGGATCCACGGTCCTATCAGAGATCAACGCATCACTCGAAGACATCTCCAACCAGCAGGGTCAGGTGGCGATCGTGAGCCTCGGCATCGTGTTGGTCATTGTCGGCTTTGCGTTCAAGGTGTCCGCAGTTCCCTTTCACCTGTGGGCCCCAGACACCTACGAAGGTGCTCCGACACCGGTCACAGCGTTCCTAGCAGTGGCAGCAAAAGCTGCTGGTTTTGTAGCGCTCATGAACCTGATCTTTGTCGGATTCCACAGCCAGAATGCGGTTTACGCACCTGCCCTCTGGATCCTCGCCGCACTGTCGATGACGATCGGTAATCTCACTGCGTTGCGTCAAGACAACTTGATCCGCCTCATGGCCTACTCTGGCGTTGCCCAAGCAGGTTTCATGCTGGCAGCGCTGTCGGTGGCAGGCGAAGGTGACACTGCACAGCGCTCGGCTTCAGCCGTGGTCACCTATCTGATCATCTATGCGGCAATGAACCTGGGTGCGTTCGCCATCATCCTGACGGTCGCACGTCGCACGGCATCGGCTCAGATCAGCAGCTTCAATGGGCTGTTCCAATGGTCACCGGCGCTGGCTGTGGTCATGACGATCTTCCTTGCTTCACTTGCTGGTATCCCTCCGCTCGGTGGTTGGTTCGCCAAGTTCGGTGTGTTTACTGCGCTCATCGAAGCCGACGTGTGGTGGGCCTATGTGCTTGCCACCCTCGCTGCGGTAAATACGGTGGTTGCGTTCGGTTACTACGGCAAACTCGCCTCACGTATGTGGTTCGAGGATGCACCTACTGAATTTGCAACAACACCAATCAAGGTGCCATTCGCCCTGCAAGCAGCGGTTGGGATCACCGCTGTGGCCACGATTGCGTTCGGGGTGTATCCCGGCATGATCACCCACTTCAGCGATGTTGACGTGCCAGGTATGGCTGCTGCGGTCGGCGGCTAACCACGGGGCATGGCTCGCCGTCGGTGAGCCACCCAAGGAAATCTTTTATTCGTGATGGTGTTTCTCGGGCTAGTCGCAGCTGGTTTGGCTGCAATCGACTGGTTCTCGGTGTGGCGGGCGTTG
>DNHM01000028.1 GCA_003485885.1 Acidimicrobiaceae bacterium | reverse complement strand
CCCACACCCAAGGCCCGGGCTGCGAGTAACAGGTTCTGCACTGACGGAATGATGGAGTTTGCTGCAGCTGCCCCTTTGGCCAGGGCACAGACGAAGATCAGCACAGGCGAGTTGCCGATTTCGTCGGCGAGTTGCATGGGGCCCTTGTAGGCGTCGGGAAGGTCATCCGGGGTATACCAACCTGAATCGTGGCGTTTGGCCCACTACGCCTCATGATAGAGCGGCGCAAACTGGGCTCGCAATAAAGCGTCGGTCACAACGAGAAAGTGCCATGGCTGCATATTGCCGCCGTTGGGCGCTTGGATTGCTGCGTCAAGAATCATGCGGATGTCCTGGTCAGGGATCGGGTTGGGCTTCTGACGCCGGATTGCTCGCAGCGAATACACGGCCTCGCTCAGTGTCATGTCCAAACGTCCATCCTGTGCCATGTGCACATCCTGTCGTTCGGATCAGATCTGCGCAAACGTAATGAAACGAGGCATGATCATTACGGCGAAGCCATTGCAACGATTTTTCAGCCCACGCTGTGGAGTCCGACCATCGTTATGTCTGTCGAGGTTCGAGGACGAAGACCTCGATCTCGCGATGAGACGCACGCTCACGATATTTCGGGAAGCCGGCGTAGAACGCAGCTCCGGCCTGAAACGCTTGCTCTGTCTCGTCTTCGGTTGCGGAGCGAGCCGTTACCTCGACGGACTCTGCGCCGTATGCGATTGTCGCCTCAGGTTTGGCTCGCAGGTTGTACACCCACCCTGGTGTCGCCTTTTGGCCGAAGTTCGACCCGATGACTGCAATATCGTC
Source organism: Acidimicrobiaceae bacterium (assembly GCA_003485885.1). Lineage (GTDB taxonomy): Bacteria > Actinomycetota > Acidimicrobiia > Acidimicrobiales > UBA10347 > UBA10347. The sequence goes on along the minus strand of DNHM01000028.1, from coordinate 7,658 downwards.
GGCCACCGGAATCCCCACGAGTGGCATTGTCCGGTCCTTGCCAGTTTTGGCGCCGGTCGTGGTCACCATGATGACCGGCAGCCCAGCCATCAAGCCCAGCACTGTCAGTCTGCCCTGTGTTAGTCGGTACAGCGCCTTGTCGATTGGGTGAAGCGTTCGTTGGAAGGCCCAGGCACCGGGTCTGCTTGCGGCCACCTGCTGGGTCGCGCGCTGGACCTCGTTTGGATCTTTTGCCTCAAAGTGCAGCTCGCTAATCAGTCCCACCGGCCATCGGTACTGCAGCTGAGCCCATAGCGAGCGACTCCCGGTGGCCAGCGCACTGGGTTTTGCGGTTACCACAACGGCTCTATTCGCTCCGGCTCGGCCAGACCCCGCCGTGGATTCGGCCACGCCCGCTGTTCGAACCGCTCACGCCTGATAGGTCGACGGGGGTAACAGGGGTAGACGTCTCTGAGCTGGCAGCAAGGTCTTCGGTAGAGCCTGGTGATAGTGCGGGATAGGTCGCCTCGTTAGGGGCTTCCAAGGTGCAGCTCCGGGAAAATCGTGAACCCAATTCCGGTCTCGTCGGGCACAGCACATGCCACGATCCAATCGTCGAGCTCGGAGATGGCAAGGGTAGCCATTACATCGACGCCGGGATCGGCTTCCCGAAAGGCGACGTGACCCAGGAACGGCGGGTGGGTCGAGAAGTGTTGTCCTCCGCCGGAACCTGTCTCAGGAAGCGGTGCCGCTGCTCGGTTCGCCTCGAACACAGGCAGCCATGCCGTTGTTTCGGAGTCGTTCGTGAACCCAACCGTGAACGCTGTGTGGTTGTCGATCTGAGCAGTCAGATCGGCGGTACAACCATCTTCGCCGAAACCAACACGCACGTGGCCGACCGCCAAGGTGGTAGCAGCCACCCCGTGAGCAGTCTCTTCGATGAGATCGGCCGTGAACATGCCAGTCGACGTGTCAGGTCTGATCACGCCTGCATGCCCGTTGTCCGTCTCGAACAGCGTGCTGTCATGACCACGCTCGCTAAGGAGACGGTCGAGCTTCACGGACTGTTGTGGAGTGACGCTTGAATCGCCGAGACTGTGGACGAGGATTATGGGCAGGTCGTTGTCGGAGCCGACAAACCGGAGCGGGTCGAACCGATCCCACAGCTCGATCGGAGTGATGAGGTTTCGGTACTGGCTGCCCGAGTAGTTGCCAGCGAGCCCCACAAACGAATCGGGCACGTGATCGATAGTGGGATTGCAGTCTGCCTCCGGCCAGGCTGCGCCAGGTGACAATGCGGTCCGAAGTGCGACCGCGCCAGCTTGCGAATCAGCGACCAGCACCAGTTGGTCGGGGTCACCGCCCAATGCCGGCGCCGACACTCGGGCTTGGCGTACGGCGCAGACAACGTCAACAGTCTGACCGAGCAGAGCAGCACCCGGGTCCTCCCGGAACACCTCAAGATCAGGGATGGCATCCCATTGCGGAACGAAGACCAACAGGTCCCTTTGCGACAAGGTGCGGGCTAGCGGTTCGAGCTGGATTCGGCCTTCAGTAGTGCCTCCGTGCAGCAGCACAACGATTGGTACCTTCCCATCTGATCGGGTGCTGTAGACGTCCATCTCGACCGCCGCAGTCTGGATCACGTCGACAGTCGGCAAGGCGAGTGGGGAGGCGCCGTCAGCAGCGGACCCGCACGAAAGGACCAATAGGAACGCGATCACTATCGACATCTGAGACGGCAGTCCTGGACGGGTTCTCGCTGCCTGCGTAGCAGTGGATCGCATGCTCAAACTGTCTCACTTCCGACGCGACAACAGCAGGGACCTAGGGCCCCATTTCCCTTTAGAGTTAGAGAGACTTCTGCGTTACTGATGATGGGAACCTACAACTGCGGCCGGGGACGGACCTGCCAGTTCGCTCCAGCACGCTGACTGCGACGATTCTCTCGATCCGAACGCTGGTGGAGAACACGACGTGGAGGCACAACTCTTCGCTCATGATGTGGCCCGCGTCGAGCTTGTTAGCCCCGAAGAAGAAGCAGTAATGCACCTAGACAAGGACACCGAAGCGGAGCGTTCCAACTTTCATCAATTTCGCAACACGGAACGGCGTCTGAGACCTGTCGAGGCTTCGAGGCCTCGCTAGCCTAGGGCAGACATGAATCACGAGCTGCAGATCGTTACCGGTAAGGGCGGGGTCGGTCGATCGGCGGTGACCGCAGCCATTGCCCTGGCAGCGGCGCGCTCAGGACGGCGCGTCCTGGCTGCAGCCATGACCGATGCGAGCGGCCTCGCAGTGCACTTTGGTCTCGACCGTCTTGACTATCTGCCGGTTCCGGTCCAACCGAACCTGCATGCGATGGCGATCGATCGTGGTCGCGCTCTCGACGAGTATCTGAGACTCCAGATCGGTCTCGGTAAACGAGTGCCACTTCTGCCGCTGTCACGCAACCTCGAGGCGTTGTCGCAAACGGTACCCGGAATCAGAGATGTGGTGACCACGGGGAAGCTCTACCACGAGGTTCGGTCCGGAAACTGGGACCTTGTTATTGCCGATGGTCCTCCAACTGGTCAGATCATGAGTTACCTACGTGCCTCACGGGTGATCGCGTCACTGGTCCGCACGGGGCGTGCACGTGAACAGGCGGACAAAATGACGGAGCTACTAGCGGCGCCCGGGTCGTCACTCATCATGGTCACTCTCGCAGAGGAACTCCCGGTGACCGAGACGCTCGAAGCACTCGCGGAGCTCGAAGGCGAGGGGCTGATTCGCCTCGGCGGCGTGTTCGCCAACCGAACTGTACGTCCGCTGGGTGTTAGCGAGGCTGCCCTCAACGCTGTGCAAGATGAGGCGGTGCGCGCTTCTGGCTTGTTGCACCGTGGGCTCTATGAGGGGCAGAAGCGCTGGCGTCGCGAGTTGCCAAACCACGTTGCCCTTCCGCTGCTGTTTGGCGAACACATCCCGGCCGACGTTGCCGAGCAGCTCTCGACCCAGGTGGTGTCATGACCGACATCGTGCTGGTCGCAGGTGCAGGGGGAGTGGGCAAGACCACGCTTGCCGCAGGCATTGGGGTGGCAGCGGCGCTCGAGGGCCGACGTACGTTGGTGCTCACTGTCGACCCGGCCCGACGGCTGGCGACGGCGCTTGGCCTGAAGAAACTCAGCAACATCGCTGATCCGAACCCTGATCTGGAAACACTGTGGGCGGCCATGCTCGATGCCGGAGCGTCGTGGGAGGCGATCGCACGTCGTCACGCGCCGCCTGAAGTAGCCGAGCGCCTGGTAGCCAGCCCGTTCTTCGACGCCATCGCTCGTCAGTTCCCAGCGGGCGCTGCATACGCCGCAGCCGAGGAAATGTCGGAGCAGGTCGAAAACGGAGCCTGGGATCTGGTCGTTGTTGATACGCCGCCGTCGAGCGGTGGAATTGATTTCCTCACCGCTCCTGCTCAGATGCGAGCGCTGGTCGGAGGTCGGGTGCTACGAATGCTCACGGGCGGGCGCCTGCCTGGCCGCAAGACGTTCTTTGACCGGGCCACGAAGCCCGCGCTCCGTCTGATGGACGGCGTCCTCGGAGGTGGCTTGCTGCAGGATGTGGGTGACTTTTTGTTCGACCTTCGGCACACCTACGACGGCATCGCTCTCCGGTCGAAGTCGATCGCTGCTCACATGGAACGGGCGCACATGGTGTTGGTCACCACGAACGATCCGTTGCCGCTGATCGAAGCTGATCGCTTCGTCGTCGAACGACCCGGCGATACCCGTACACCGATCATCGTGTTCAACCGAACCCTCCCCGAGGCTTGGATTGGCGCAACCACAACGGTCTCCAACCCTCGACTGGTCGAGAACCTTTCACGGTGGGCAGCCGAAGCGGCGTACCAACGAGACGTGAGGGCGAGCTGGGAGGAACGACACAATCTACCGGTGGTCGATGTTCCATGGCAGGCTGACACGCCAAACGATATCGGCGTACTCAAGACGCTTGCCGACCCGATCTGGGTTCGACTCGCTATCGCACCGGTCCCGTAGCGGGGGCCTGGGGCGCCCGTGTGGTAGCAGCGACGACGCCTCGATCTCAGTGATCTCCCGGCTACGTCGGTTGAAGCTGCGCTAGGCGGCGCTGCCGAGACCTAATGGGTCTCGGTCGTGTCGTTTCGCAGTCCGAGTTCGCGTTGTTTCTTCTTAGACAAGCCGAGGCCGACCAGTCGGTGTGACTCGGCGATCTGTTCGCGTAGATCATCGTCGGCCAGGCCGGGCGAGCGGTAATGCTGCACCCAGGTGAAGCCTCGTGATGCCAGGTACGGGGCAGGCCGCACGCCGTCGATTGCGATGAGGAAGTCGAACTCGTCAGGTGATGTCTTGAATGTGACCGCGAAGCTGTTGCCGTCGTTCCAGCCGGCGATGGCGAAGACCTTGCCGCCGACCTTCCACACGTGTGCGTCGCCCCACTGAATGACATGGGTCGTGGCTGTCAGCGAGCCGCAATAGGCGTTGTAGTACTCAAGATCCATGCGACACCTTCGACAGTGATGATGTTAAAGGCGCCGGCCCGACCGAACAATGGTGCGTTTGCCAAAGAGTGCGTCGGCCTCGTCGAAGAACAGGACTTGGCGGGTTGACTGCGCCCCAACAGTGTTCGGATACGGGATAGGTGTCCCGGTGATGATTGGTGGCCGCTGCGAAGGCGTGAAGTACATCATTGGCGGTGTCCTAACGACGTGTCGAGTGGTTTTGGTATGTCCATAGTGTCCACGAATGGACGAGGCTCGAGGGTCGCAACGGCGACAGTTGCTGGGTGACGTGAGACACATTTCGCCAGCGAGTGGGGCTCCATGTTTCCACCCGCCGGGTCCTCGGATGGGTTCGATCAGCAGTTCTCGCCGCACGACTCGCGTCGTTGTCAGCACTCCGAGGGAAAGGTGGGTCAGGCGGCTGAGATCCCACCATCGACCATGTAGACGCCGCCGGTGAGGAACTCGGCTTCGTTGCTGGCGAGGAAACACATCAGGTTGGCGACGTCGCCGGGTTCGCCGTAGCGGCCCAGCGGGATCCTGTGGGCAATCGAGTCATGCGCCGATGCAGCGGCACCTGGCATCATTCCCTCCTCAAGTGAGCGCATCATCCGCGTCTCGACCGGTGAAGGATTCACGGTGTTCACCCGGATATTCAGTGGCGCGCACTCAAGTGCCGCCGAGCGCATCATGCCGACGACGGCGTGTTTGCTGGTGACATAGGGAGAGACGCCCGGCGAACCATGGATGCCGGCGACGCTGGATGTGATGACGATCGCTCCACCACCACGTTTGGCAATCTCTGGTATCGCGTACTTCAGGCCCAACCACACACCGCGGACGTTGACGGCGATGACCTTGTCGAACATCTCGACGTCCTGGTCCACGATTGGCTTCACCTGCCCCTCGATGCCAGCGTTGGCGACAAGGATGTCGACACCGCCGAAGGCCTCGGTAGCGGCCTGGACATAGGACTGTGAGCCCTCGGGTTTTGACACGTCGGCGACGCACCACGCTGCTGCGTGACCGAGCTCGCGGGCGGCGTCAGCAAGTACCGCCTGGTCGAGATCGACGAGCAGCACCTTTGCGCCCTCGGCGACGAACTTGTTCGCCGCGGCGATTCCGATGCCCCCGGCACCGCCGGTAATGATGGCCACTTTGTCTTGTAGTCTGCTCATGATTCGCTCCGCGTGAGAAAACCCGAGGTTAGCAATCGCTCGGCTTTGTGGCCCAGGTCCCCTGCACGCACCGTGTTGGGCTAGGTTCGGCGAGATGCGTACTAGCGGAGCAGTTCTCTTCGATTCGCCAGGGGAGTGGAAGATTGTCGACATCGATGTCGAAGCGCCGCGCCAAGCCGAGTTATTGGTCGAGATGACTGCAGCCGGTCTTTGCCATTCCGACGATCACTACGTGCGCGGTGACACCGTCGCGCCGCTTCCGCTCGCCGGGGGTCACGAGGGTGCTGGGGTCGTCGTGGAGGTTGGCCCCCATACCAGCGGGTGGGCGGTTGGTGATCATGTCGTCATGTCGTTTCTGCCTGCGTGCGGCCGGTGTCGCTGGTGTGCCACCGGCATGCAGAACTTGTGCGATATGGGTCGTTTCTTGCGAGACGGATGCCGTGAAGACGGTAGCTTTCGCATGTCGTTACCCGGCGACGACCGCAATCTTGCCCAGATGTGCGGCATCTCGACATTCAGTCGGCACACACTGATCGATGTTGCAGCCGCGATCAAGGTGCCAGCAGAGTTGCCCCTGACCTCGGCCTGCCTGGCCGGTTGCGGCGTGGGCACCGGTTGGGGATCGGCTGTCAATTCGGCACAGGTAGTTCCGGGCGACACGGTGATCGTTATGGGCGTCGGCGGCATTGGTATTCATGCCGTACAGGGAGCGAGTCACTCCGGCGCCAGCCACGTGATCGCCGTGGACCCAGTCGAGCTCAAGCGAGAAATGGCGGGCAAGGTCGGAGCGACCGCAGCCTTTGCTTCGATGCCCGAAGCCATCGAGTTTACGCGATCGCGCACGAACGGTCAGGGTGCCGATTCGGCGATCGTGTGCACCGGCGTGCTTGAGTCAGACCATGTCACTCAGGCCTTCGATGCGATTCGCAAGGCCGGCACTGTTGTGGTCACTGCGATTGGTCACGCCGACACCGACATAACGATCAATGCCCGCGAACTCACGTTGTTTCAGAAGCGTATTCAGGGCTCGGTGTTCGGTGGTTCAAATCCGACTGCTGACATCCCTCGCATGCTCGACATGTATGTGAACGGCGACCTGCTGCTCGACGAGTTGGTCACCAGTACCTACGCGCTTGAAGACATCAACCAGGGTTACAAAGACATGCATGCTGGCAAGAACATTCGCGGCGTGATCACCTACGACTAGTAACCGTGATGGTTTGGGCCAAGCTGCACCGCCGAGGGCAGCATTCGGGGGCCCGGGCATACGACTGAGTGTTGTCGGGTTCTGGGCCGTCGGCGACGCACAACAGGCCCGGCGCAGCACACTGCGACATCACAGGCAAGAGGCCAGCCGATTCTGCCGGCCCAAAGACCCAGACATCATCATCAACCCGTAGGTAGTTCTCGGGATCGGCGAAGTCGAAGGTCTCTCGGTCACCACCGAAGGTCATGATGATCGGGCTGTCGTTGTTGTTGACAGTAATGGAGTCGAAGTCGTATTTCACCTGGGTCTGGTCCTCGGCGTTCCAAGGCGGGTCCGCGAGGAGTGTCCATTCGACCCCGTCCGAAGTCGATCACACGTCCATGGGATTCTCGACGAGCCCGAAGCCGCCGAAGCACACGAACTCCTGTCTCAGGACCTCGCATTGGTGGCCAGGTCGTTCGCTCCAGCCGGCCGACGGAGCGATCAGTTCCCATACAGCGCCGTCGAGGGAACGCCAGACATCGTTGTAGTACTGACGAGCCCGACCGTTTGGGCCAATAATCGAAGCGTCGTCGTTCTGGGATCCGCCGAGCACATAGATGTATTCGTTGAGCACGACGGCACTCAGCCCAGCGCGTGGCTGCCACGGTGCTGCACTCGTGCGTTCAATCCAGTTGACCCCATCGGTGGAGGACCACACATCGTTGAAGAAGTTTGACGTCGGCAGAAACTCCGGACACGGTGCGTCGGGATCGATACCGAGACTTGGTGGTGGCTCAAA
>DNHM01000413.1 GCA_003485885.1 Acidimicrobiaceae bacterium | reverse complement strand
CCGGGTTGGGCAGACCACAGCGAAGACTTCCTGAGCGAACTCGGAGCCATGGATGGTATTCGTTTACCAGGCGAGCGCCGGTTCGCTGCTCGCCGGTCCACCGATCCCATCGCCGTGAACGCCGACCTCATTACCTCGATCCGAGCGCTCATCTGACGCAGGCTCGAAACAGCTGTGTCACACACCGGCGTGAACCAACTTGGGTGCGGAAGCTTGTACTGACGTAGCGTTCGGGTATGGACGTAGGAACGCAACACTTCTTCCCGAGTTATGGCTGGGACAACATCACCGATGGTCAGGTGTACACCGACGAGGTCGAGCTCGCGCTGATGGCCGAAGATCTGGGCTTCGACGTGGTGTGGGCTGTTGAACACCACTTCGAGGACTACTCGTTTTGCCCGGACAACACCCAGTTGCTCAGCTACATCGCTGGTAAGACATCGCGTATCGATGTCGGCACTGCAGCGGTGATCATGCCGTGGAATGAGCCAATGCGGGTCGCGGAAAAGGTGGCCATGCTCGACGAACTCAGCGGAGGACGGGTTCGTTTCGGCATAGGTCGCGGTCTTAGCCGTTTTGAATATGGCCGCATGCGCGGCATCGAGATGTCTGAGTCTCGTGAGCGGTTCGACGAAGGTTCCGTCATGGTCATGGATGCACTCGAAACCGGAGTGATCAAAGGCGATGGGCCGTTTTATCCGCAGGAGCCAGCGCCGATCCGACCGAAGCCAAGTCGTTCCTTCGCTGGTCGCACGTATGCAGTTGCGTCGTCTGACGATTCGATCGATTCATGTGCCCGACTCGGTGCTGCGATGGTGATGTTCGCGGATCGCTCTTGGAAGAGCCGACTGCCCAGCATCGAACAGTGGCGCGAGCTGCACCAGAAGTACAACGATTCTCCCCCGCCGATTCCGTTGGTGTGCGACTTCATCTACTGTCACGAAGACGCCGCCGTTGCGCAGGCCCGGGCCGAAGAACACCTGAGCATCTACCTCGCAAGCGTGCTGTCGCATTACGAGATCATGGGTGACCACTTCGCGGACCTCAAGGGATACGACGCGTACGCCAAGGCTTCGGGTGCACTCAACAAGATGGGCGACGCCGGATTTCTGTCAGGTTTCCTCCAGGCCACGGCGTATGGCACGCCAGAGCAGATCATTGACAAGCTCACCGAGCGACGAGCGCTGATCGGCGACTTCGAGTTTGCACCTGCATTCCGGTTCGGTGGATTGCCCCAGGATCAAGCGGTCGCCAGCATGGAATTGTTCGCTGCCGAGGTGCTTCCCACACTCCATACCTGGTGAGCCATATGCACGCGTAGCGATCGTGGGCTACCCGTCGACGAGGACAAACCGCCTCGTGCCATTGTCCGAACTCACCAATGCACGTTGACTCTTGCAGCGTCGACGATGGTTCCCCAGAGGGGATTCGCACTAGGTTCGACTTCAGCCACTACGGCATAGCTGACAACAACCGATGGAGCGCCCGATGAGTCAACGCCGAGCCGAGGCGGTTATGCAGACCTACCTCACGCAGGTCTTGAGCAACCGCAAGTTCGAACGTATTGCTGAGTTCGCAGCCGACAACATGGTTGATCACACCCAACCCGAGCGTGGCCCCGCAGCGCTCGAAGCACACGCTCGGCGATTCTGCGACAACATCACGGACCTCGAGATCACGGTAGAACGCATATTCGCCACAGATGACACGGCCGTGGGCATATGGCGGTGGAGCGGAACGCCGATCCAATCGTGGGGTGTCTCTGCATCGGGCGAGGCGATCTATCCTCGAATCATCGCCAGCATCTTTCGTCTCGAGGACGACATGGTCGTGGACTACCAGGTCTTCGTCGACGCCGTAGATGTGGCGACCCAGCTATGAGCTATCACGACATCATCGTCGAGCTCGACGGACACGTTGAAACCATCACCATCAACCGGCCACAAGCCAAGAACTCGCTCACCTATCGCACCTATGACGAGATGGAAGCTGCGGTCCGCGAATCGACCGCTCGGTGCCTGGTGATTACCGGCGCCGAAGGTGCGTTTTGCGCAGGCGATGATGTGAAGCAGGTGATGGCCAATCCGGACTCGAAACCGGGTGAGAGCCTGGCCCGTAACCCGCGGACCACGCCGTTGGCAGATGCGCTCTTGCATACCGACATTCCCGTCATTGCTGCGGTAAACGGAGCCGCCGTTGGATGGGGCATGGAACTAGCGTTGATGGCCGACATTCGTGTCGCGTCAGAACGAGCCAAGTTCGGCGAGTTGTTCGTGCTTCGGGGCCTGAATTGTGACGTGCCCGGCATTGGGCGACTGGCAGATGCGGTTGGCCGCGAACGGGCCGCCGAACTGCTGTTTACCGGCGAGGTGATCGATGCCCCTACCGCACACGCAATCGGTCTGGTGTCGCGGGTCGTGCCCCATGACCAACTCTTGGAGACCGCTTCGGCGTTGGCCCAACGAATCGCCGCCAACCCACCACTTGCCGTTCAGGCAATCAAACAGGGCATGCGCGAAGCGCTGGATCCCGACTGGGACGCACTCGGCGTATGGGTGTCACAGAACCTGGCCCGGCTGTTTCAGACCAATGATCACAAAGAAGGCGTCGCAAGTTTCCTCGAGAAACGCGACGCAACCTATACCGGCACCTAAGCCCGCCGAGTAACCCGGCCGAACCTCAGTGGCCGCAGCGGGCATATGTCGACACATGGGTACCCTCAGGAGCCCGTTTGTTAGGGAACTGACCGCTCACTTCGTCGCACTGGCCTGAAACCTGTACAGAATCTGGGCGACCTTCACATCGTCGGGGACAACTTCTGTTGGGGCCACCGTCGACTTCTCACCCAGGCTCATCTTCTTGTCGAGAGCGCGACGGGCATAAGAAAGACCCCGATGGGCACGGCTCTTTCGGGGACGGTCGCGTCGACTGGGATCGTAGTCAAAGAGGCGACTTCCTGGGATCATCTTGTTGGCGTG
>DNHM01000208.1 GCA_003485885.1 Acidimicrobiaceae bacterium | reverse complement strand
ATCGTCCAAAGCAATCGCCGTCGCCGCAAGGCGCGCGCAGTGATCATCGGCGAGCGCACCTATCTGCACGACTCAGTACCGCCGATCGAGGTTGCCGCCAACGAACGAGTCACCGTCGACAACCTGCCAGCAAGCGCTGGCGACGCCGACGTGATGGTGATTGGCGTGTCGGATCATGCGGTTGAAGTCACTGCACAACTCGCGGCTGCGGGCGCCAACGTGGTGCTGGCCGCCGACGGTTTGGATCCAGCCCGCCTGTCACCTGTCGCTGGCGAGATGCTCGCGACACTCGAGCGCGAACGTCGAGCCACCGTGCTCTATCGCTCAACCCCCAATGCAATTGGTGAACGCGACGGTTTCCCCATGGCCTACTTCGCCGACCGGCGCACCCCCGATCTTGAGTTTGATCACATCGTTTTCGCCAGCAGCCGTGCTCCCGCTGACCTGGTATCGCTTGGCGTTACTGATGCTGCTAAAGCCTCAGATGGCGTCTGGTTGTTTTCGGGCAAGGCCGAAGAGATCGACATGCATGGCGCTTTTGGTCCAGACCTGTGGCCATCGGTCGCTGCAGCTCGCTTCCCTGAAGTAGTTGTGCAACCCCACGGTGTTGGCACCTGGAGCAAGGACACCACCCTGGCCGACGAACTGGCCGAGCACTTCTACAACGCCACGATCACACTCTTTGAGCCAACACACTCAGACCTATGGCGGCTCAAGGTCCGCCCCGACCATGGCGACACCTCCCACCTGCCTGGCCAATACGCCACGCTGGGCCTGGGCTACTGGGAGCCTCGCATCGACGACGCCAGCGACCCCGGCCTCGATGACAAATGGCTCAAGATGATCCGACGGTCGTACTCGATTTCTAGCCCGATGTTCGACGAGCATGGGTATCTCTCCGATCACGCTTCAGGCGACGAGCTGGAGTTCTATATTGTGCTGGTTGCGCCGACCGACGACAATGTCCCTGGGCTCACACCTCGACTGGCGTTGAAACGCCCAGGCGACCGGATCTTCCTTGGCTCCAAAGTGGCCGGGCGTTACACCCTGAACCCAGTGGTGGACCCGGCACGCACGTGTGTCTTCTTCTCGACCGGCACCGGCGAGGCACCACATAATGCGATGGTTACTGAGTTGCTGCGCAAGGGCCACCATGGGCCCATGGTTTCTGCAGTGACCGTGCGCCAATGGGACGACCTCGGCTACCGGAGTGAGCACGAAAAGCTCGACGCTCGGTACCCCAACTATCACTATCTGCCATTGCCCACCCGCGAGCCTGACTTCCCCAAGACGTATCTGCAAGATGTCATTACCAAGGGAATGCTTGCAACTCATTGCGGAATCGACCTCGACCCAGACACTACCGACGTGTTCCTGTGTGGCAATCCGTCGATGATCGGTCTTCCCGAAGGTGACCCAGAGGAATGGCCCGAGGTCACCGGCGTGGTCGAACTGTTGACTAAACGGGGATTCACGCTCGACCGTCGCGGTGACCCGGGAAATATCCACTTCGAGGAATACTGGTAGACGCAGCGAGCCGCTCGGGTTCAGCAGATAACGTACAATTGTGGTCGCAACCGACGTCGATACCGATGCTGCAGATCAGCCAGAACGGCTGTTTAGCCAGTCGATCCTGATCTCGGGCATTCGGTGCCTGCTGACCTATCTGCTCTTCCCGTTCATCTTCCCAATCATCGGTGTTACTTCCGGTATCGGGTCCACGATTGGTCTTATCGTAGGAACCATCGCCATCGTGGCGAACGTCTTCAGCATCCGTCGGTTCCATCGCGCCGATCACAAGTACAAGTGGCCGGTCAGCGCACTCAACGCGGGTGTCATCGTGTTGCTTGTCGTTCTGATTGTTTTCGACGCGAACGACCTGTTTTCGTAGCCGAAGCAACGTGTACCTGGCACCGCGGTGCAGTGCAGGTCTAACGTGTTTTCATGGAACCAGTTCGTTACGTCGATCTTCTGAACCAGCGGTACAAAGCCCAGGGGTTTCCGCCGTATCAGTGGACGGTCAATGAACCTACCTCCCTCACTGCGCTCGACAAGCCACTGTCACAGTGTCGGGTGTCGATGCTGACTTCGGGCGGTGTATCTCACTGCTCGATGCCCACCTGGGATGCCTACGCCCGCAATGACTTCCGCCTCGATACCGTCGATCCGGCTGCCACGCAGGCCGACTTTACGGTGAGTGACAGCTACTACGACACCACTGACGCCGAGATCGACGTCAACACAGTGTTCCCGATCGACCGCCTTCGTGAACTCGAGACCGATGGCACCATTGGTTCGGTCGCTCCCCGGCTGTGGAGCGGTTTCATGGGTCGTATCTACAAACGGACCCACGTTCTCGAGGAGGCGGCACCGGCATTGGCCGAGGAGCTGCACGACGACGACGTCGATCTGTTCCTTCTGGTACCGGCTTGACCGCTTGACCACCAGACAGTTGGTCTGGTCGCACGAGTAATCGAAGCCGCTGGCATCCCCACCGTGCTTGTTTCCACAGGCCGAGACCTGACCGAGTTGGTCAGGCCACCCCGGTCCATGTTCGTCAACTTCCCCATGGGCAACCCATTTGGCCCAGCAAACAAACCCGACTACCAGCGTGACATCCTCCGGACGGCTCTGGAGATGGTGAACCGGATCACCACGGCGGGAGAGATCGTCGACGTCAAGGATTCCTGGCAGAACGATTTCACCGAGAAGGTCACGAAGAGCCTGCTGGCCATGTGAGTCAGCCGACACAAGCAGACATAAGACAGTTGTTTCTGGGGCCTGTGGAGACTGCCTAGGTGGGTCTGTCTGGCACTGGTGTGTCCGCTACCGGTTTGACTTCGCTGAAGCGGTCAACGGCCCGTAACGCAGGGAACGCGAACCAACCGACGCCGACAACAATCAACGTGCCGATGCCTCCGATTACGACGGCCGGAGCGAGTCCCCACCACGCGGCGGTCTCGCCGGACTCGTAGGCGCCGAGCTCGTTTGAGCCGCCAATAAAAACGTTTTCGACAGCGAGCACGCGCCCTCGCATCGATTCGGGCGTGGCCAGTGGAACGATGCTTGCCCGAATAAAAACACTCACCTGATCGGTGGCGCTGAGGACGGCGACCGCCAACGCTGCGACAATAAAGCTTCTGGTGATGCCGAGCGCGATCGTGGCCAGACCAAAGATGGCGATCATGGCGAATAGCGTTGGCCCCGCCTTTCGCTTGAGTGGGCTGATGGACAGCACGAGTGCGGCCAAAGCAGCCGCTGCGGCAGTGGCGGCCCGCAGGATGCCAACGCCGAGATCGACATCTTCGATGCCAAGGCGTTTGTCCACAATTGCCGGCAGAAGCGCCACGGCCCCGCCGAACAACACCGCAAATAGATCGAGTGAGATGGCGCCGAAGATGATCTGATTGCGTCGGATGAAACGCAACCCCTCGACCGCGTCGCGTATCGCCTGTCGAGGTCCCGCTACGGAATCGAGTTTGGCCGTTGCTGGTTTGGTGATACCGGCCAGCACCAGAATCGCCACCATCTGCGCTACTACAACCAGCGCGTAGGGGAGCACATGTGAGGCCTTGTTGGCGAATGCGCCAACGAGCGGGCCAACGATCAACGAGACCTGGAAGGTCAACGACCGCAGAGCGATGATGCGTTCGAGCGCTCCCTCGGGTGCCAGGTCGATCGGGAGCGCCCGGCTGGCTGGCGTGCCTACCGCTCGGCCAACGCCATTCACTGCCAACAGCAGGAAGATCGGCAGAACACTCGTTGGATCGGTGGCGGCGTAGGCCATCATTCCCAGCGATGCGATGATCGTGATTACCAGGCCGGCACCAAATACATGACGACGGTCGAAGCGATCAGCAATGGTGCCAGTGAATGGCGATAACAACAGGATCGGCACGAACTGCGCCAATCCGACCAGCCCGAGGTCCCGCTCGCTGTCGGTGATGGCGAAGACCTGAAGCCCGATGACCGTTGCCAATACCGAGAACGCAAACGTCCCACAGGCCAATGCGACCAGCAGCAACTTGATCTCGTAGGGGACCTTGACTCGCGCTGTCACCGCGGCAGGTTATTGGTCGGACGTCGACCGCGGCTATCTGCGACGAGAGAGATGGCACGGCGGTCGTGTGCGAGGCCGTTGCCGTTGGAACAGCCATCCGAACGCACGAGGTCTTGTGTCAGATACGAGGTGGGAAGAACCCGTCGGGGATGCTGATGTCGTCTATTGACAGGTCGGCGATACCGGACTTACCCATGCCGAGCAGGGTGGCGTCCATGCCGCTGCGCAGAATGTCTAGAACGTTCTCGACGCCGGCCTGGCCGTTGGCGGCGAGGCCCCACAGGTAGGCACGGCCGATCATTACCGCTTCGGCACCAAAGGCCAATGCCTTGACGACGTCGGAGCCTCGACGGATCCCGCCATCCATGATCACCTGAATTTCGCTGCCGACTGCGTCGACGACTTCGGGTAGGACCCGGATCGGTGCAGGTGAACTGTCGATGTTGTTGCCGCCATGGTTTGAGACCGAGATTGCGGTTGCGCCGGCCTGTACCGCTCGCTTGGCTTCGTCAGGTCGGCCAATGCCCTTGATCATGAACTCGCCGCCCCATTCTTCGATGAGTCCTGCGATGTCGTCCCAGCTGGGGGGAGGGGTGCTCATCCATGTGCCGTAGGCCTCAAAGAATCCAGGCACTGGTGCGCCGCCGGTAGGGAAGTTGGGAACGCCCAGGTCGGGGAGCTGTTTGGTCTTCAACCAGCTCATCAGCCACTGGGGGCGGGTCAGAACGTCGGGTGCGTGTTCGATGGCGGTTTTCAGGTCGATCTTTTCGGGGATCGATGGGCTACCCCAGTCGCGGCCGTGGGAGAAGGACCAGTCGAGTGTCAGGATCATGCCGGCTGCGCCAGCGTTACGAGCCCGTTCCATACGGGCACTCATGGAGTCGCGATCGCCGGCCCAGTAGATCTGGAAGAACGTTTGGGGGTTAGCTGCAACGACGTCTTCGAGTGGTTTGCTGCCAAACGAACTGAGTCCCATAGGCACGCCACGGGCAGCGGTGGCACGAGCCACGGCGACTTCACCCTCGGGGTGTACTGCCTGCACGCCGGTTGGCGAGATCATCACAGGCATCGAGGCTGGCTGACCCATGATCGTGGTCGCCATCTCGCGGTGAGCGTGCTGTCCTGCAGCTACCGGACGCAGTCCGAGTTGATCAAACGCAGACAGATTGTCGTCACGAGAGATACCAGCTTCAGCGCCAGCGACGATGGCGCCATACACCGAACGAGGAAGACGCTTTTTCGAGCGAGCTTTGGCGACAGCAACGGTTTCAAACCACGGATTTCCCACAGGATGAGCCTAAGACGACGACTTCCGACAGCCACCTTCCGAGCAATTGCCTTCTAACGTTGCGGTGTGGAGTTGGCGAAACAGGTCTGGCAAGAAGTTGATGTCACTGCGATATTGCTTATCCCACTTGGCTCGACAGAACAGCACGGACCTCACTTGCCGATGGACACCGATGCCCGTATCGCCGAGGCGATCGCCGCTGGCGCTGCGGACGTGTTACCTGGGGTGGCCGTCGCCCCGACACTGCCGTATGGGGCGAGTGGTGAACATGCTGGCTTTGCCGGAACACTGTCGATTGGCACCGAAGTGCTCCGGACCGTCATTGTTGAGCTGACTCGATCTGCTGCCTTGACGTTTGACAGGATCGTCTTTGTGAATGGCCACGGTGGTAACTACGCAGGCATCGCTGGCGCTATTGCACAGCTGCATGCCGAGCAGCACGACGTCACATCGTGGTCACCGTCTATCCCCGGCGGTGATGCTCACGCTGGTCGCACCGAGACGTCACTCATGCTGGCCATAGCGCCGGAATCGGTTCGGCTCGACGCCGCCGAGCCGGGAAACACTGCACCGCTGGCCGAGATCATCGATGACCTTCGTTCTGGAGGTGTCGTCGCTGCATCACCCAACGGCGTACTGGGCGATCCTGCAGGAGCCTCGGCCGAAGAAGGTCGCATCCTCCTGCAGCAGTTGGTGTCGAATCTGGTCGCAACGCTCGAGACTGTCGACACTGTCATCGGGCACAACTAGCGTTTCGAGCATGGAAGAACGAGACCGTGCGGCGCACCTCAGCAACCTTGAGTAGAAGGTCATCGACCGTCTACCGGCTACTTCGCTGCACCATCCGTATCTTGCACGAAATGAATAATCTTCGCATCGCTGTGGCTACGCAGCTAGACCCGGGGTCTCGCCTTGGACCTGGACCCGGTGGATGGTGCGAGCGTCGTCGCCATGGTCGTGCACGGCATAGTGCAGGACTGAACGGTTGTCCCACATGACAAGGTCGCCAGCGTTCCATTGGTGACGTGACTGAAAGTCAGGCCGGGCTGAGTGCTCGAACAGAAAGTCCAGCAGGCCGCGGCTTTCGGAGGTGCGCCAGCCCTTGAACTTGGTGGTGAACGCACGGCAGACGTAGAGAGCCTCGTCACCCCGATCCTCGTGGCGGCGGACGACCGGGTGGACAGCCCGTGGCGCATCTGCCGGATCTTTGCGATAAAGGCGGGCCAGACCCTCGGCGCTGTGCACGGCATTCGTGGCTCGAAGCTGTTCCTGCAACGTGGCGGACAGCTCGTCGAAGGCAAGATGCTGATTGGCGAAGGCCGTGTCGCCGCCAATATCGGGAGCCTCGAGCGCATACAACATCGTGATCTTCGGTGGTGTCAGCTCATAACTCATGTCGCTGTGCCAGTGTTCGTTCGGGTCCTTGGCCTTGCCCCGATTCTGAAGCTTCATGAGCTCCGGATAGTCAGCGCCTTTGTAGAACGGGTGCTGCTGGAGCTGGCCCCATCGCCGGGCGAATGCTAGTTGATCCTCGACGGACAGGTCCTGGCCTGGAAACGCCAACACCAGATGCTCGGCAAACGCGGCCTGAATGGCGGCGAACTCGGCGTCGTCGATGGAGCGCAGATCCACGCCGCGAACCAGACCACCCAGCGGCGCCCCAAACTTCGTGATCTCAACCATTCGCTCAGTCTCGCACGAGGATCTCTTGCGAGTGCCAGGGACTGTCATGTTTAGCGTTTGGGGCCTCGTGGCAACGGATGTTGATCGCTGCAGCCAAGCGGTTCCGCGGCAACATGACGGTGCCAGGCACCGTCATGTTAAGCGTCGTCATGTGTAGATATTCGTTGTTAGAAGTCGGTTTCGACGCCGCCTTCGGCGATGCGGCGGTCAACGAACTCGTTCACGGCTGCCTCGCGGTCGGCATCGAACGGTGGGGTTTGGTACTCGGCCAGGAGCGTTCGGTAGAGCGACGCAGCTTTCTGATCTGCGGTTGGCGAGCCAGCTTCTTCCCAGGCTTCGAAGTTTCGCCAGTCGCTGATCATCGGGGCGAAGAACGCAGTGCGGTAGCGGTCCTGCGTGTGTTGGGTGCCAAAGAAGTGGCCCCCAGGGCCGACCTCGTCGATGGCATCGAGCGCCATGGTGGCTTGGTCCACGACAAGCGGAGCCAAGAACGAGCCGACCATATTGATCAGGTCGGCATCGAGCACCATCTTCTCGAACGATGCTCGTAGCCCGCCTTCGAGCCAACCGGCGCCGTGATAGACCACGTTGGCGCCGCCCATGACCGCACCCCACAACGAGAACACGGATTCGTAGGCGGCCTGAGCATCGACGGCGTTCGCTGCGTTCACGTTCGACGAGCGATATGGCAGCCCGTATCGCCGGGCTAGTTGGCCACCGAGCATGGCCGACTGCATGAACTCAGGCGTGCCGAACGCGGGTGATCCCGACTTCATGTCGACGTTCGAGGTGAAGCCGCCGTAGACAATGGGCGCGCCCCGGCGAACGATCTGGGACAAGGCGATGCCGACAAGTGCTTCGGCGTTCTGTTGCACGACCGCACCGGCAATCGTGACCGGGGCCATGGCTCCGGCGAGCGTGAACGGTGTGATGATCGACGCCTGACCTCGACCGGCATATTCGATGATGCCGGTGGCCATCGGGTGGTCGAGCCGCAAAGGCGACGACGTGTTGATCACCGTGTAGACGATCGATTTCTCGTCGACCTCGTCGTCGGTGAGTCCGTGCGCTAACCGCAAGATCTCAAGCGCGTCACGGTTGCGCTGCGCTCCCAAGCTGTATGCATTCACCGGCTTGTCGCTGAGCGTGACGATGTCGCGGATCGCATGCAGGTGCCGGACCGACGCATGGATATCGGCCGGTTCGACCGGATATCCCGCGTGCAACTGCACGGCGTTCAGGTGCTGACTGAGCTTGACGAGGTCGATGAAGTCCTGGTGGTTGCCGGTCCGGCGTCCACCGACAATATCTCCAGAGTTTGGTGGACTACCCACAGCGGTGAAGACGACATTGTCACCTCCGATCTGTTGACTCCTGGCTGGATTACGGGCATGCATCGTGAACTCTGCCGGGGCCGAGCCAACAAAGTCCAGGATCATCTCGGGGTCGAAACGCATGCGATCGCCGTCCAAGCTTGCACCATTTTGGAGGAACAGCTGCTGGGCCTGAGGGAGCAGGACGTCCATACCGGTCGTGCTCAACAACGTGAGTGACGCCTGATGGATAGCTTCGAGCTCATCATCGGAGACAACCCGGGTTGGCTCGAATGCCCGCCGATGGGCACGCGGCGCCGGTTGTTCGATGATCTTGGGCCCGGTGTCTACCCGGCGTCCCTTGCGGCGTGGCCTGGCCGGATGTTCGGCCGTTTCCTCAGTCACAACCGAGAGAGTACGCCCCCGGCCGCCTGGCCTCAGCGTTCGTCCATGACTCCTGCTCATCACCCATATGTTCGACGACGCCGACTCTCCCGCCACCTACCTCCGGACTACCTTCGGCACAACATGCAGGTAGAGGCCGCTGCACATCGAGCGAAGCCCAGGGAACCCGTGCGAATGATCAAACATAGACGCGCTCGTGTCCACGCGAAACGGAGATTGCCTACACCAGCCGCAGTGTTGCCACGGAATGTAGCGATGAGTCGATCATCGACGCCGGTGCGGATGGCCACATCGTAGATGCCGGCTTTGCCTCGCAGGCTTTGCTCGGTCGCCGTGGCCACCAGCACGCCACCAAGCTGGGTTCCGGCGACGAAGTCGATCGCGGCATGGGTCGTTATCGACGTCCCCTCGGCTGTTGCTGGCATAGGACGCAGCTACGTCGGCCAGGGTGAACAGCACGCTGCCATGTAGCTGGCCCGGGCTTCCGAGGTGACGTTCGGTCACGGTAAGGGTGACCACTACGCTGCCGGTTCCGGCGGCGCGTACTTCTAAGCCGAGGTCAAGTGCCGCCGTGTCGGCTTCGTTAGATCAGGAAGGCTTGGCGCCTAGCGTGACTGGGCGTCGCGAGTGGTCTTGGGACGGCTGAGGCACCACACCAGCGGCCGAAGCCGCAGCAACTGCCTCGTCGGCATGGCCGAGTGCGCAGTCGGGGTCAGGGCCGTCGAGTGGTATGCCGGTGAAGAACTTGGCTGCCATACAGCCACCGCCACAGGCCTCGTAGGCGTTGCAGGAAGCACAGGCGCCAGCGGCGCCCGGCTCACGCAATTCTTGAAACAGGTCGGACTCGCGCCATACCGAAGCGAAACCGCCGGTGTCACGCACATTGCCAGCCATGAACTCGTCGTGGATCACGAACGGGCAGGCGTAGACATCGCCGATTGGGTCGATCAGGCACACGATGCGGCCAGCACCACACATGCTCAGACCCGGCAGTGTTTCGCCGGTGTCCTTGCCGAGCGCGTTCAGGTGGAAGAACGAATCGCCAGTCAATACATCGGGGTGATCCATGATCCAGCGGAAGATCTGCTGTTGCTGTGGATGGGTCAAGCGCAGGTCCTGATACGAGTCGACGCCTCGGCCCGACGGACGCAACCGGGTCACCCGTAACTGTGCACCGTACTCGTCGGCCATCTTCTTGTAATCGTCGAGTTGGTCGACATTGTGGCGAGTGGCCACGATGGAGATCTTGAACTCGCCAAAGTTTGCGTCGGCCAGATTGTCCATGGCCCGGCGAGCGGCTTCCCATGAACCCTTGCCTCTGACGGCGTCGTTGGTTTCTGCATCGAAGCCGTCGAGCGAGATCTGGATATCGAGCAGGTCGGTAGCGGCGAAACGTTCGGCGGCTGCTTTGTCGATGTAGTAGCCGTTGGTCGAGAATTTGACGCCGACGTTGCGGCTCACGGCATGGTCGACGATGTCGAGGAAGTCCTTGCGGAGCATTGGTTCGCCGCCGCCGAGGTTCACATAGAACACCTGTAGGTCGGCGAGTTCATCAACCACGGCGAGTGCTTCGGCGGTGGTGAGTTCTTTGGGGTCGCGACGCCCCGACGAACTCAGGCAGTGCACACACGCCAGGTTGCAGGCGTAGGTGAGTTCCCACGTGAGGCAGATGGGGGCATCGAGGCCACCCTTGAGCTGCTCAACAAGCGGAGGGACCGCCTGTGTCTTTGTGCTTGCTGACTTCGAGATCAGCGTCAGTGGAGAGGACTGGGTGGCGGTCATGGTTTACCCAACAGAAGAGATGGCGGTAGTAACGGGTTCGATCACGCCAGCTTCGGCAAGCGAGGCTAAGGCTTTCACATGGGCCTGGCGGCTGCGATCATCGGTTGGTTCAACGATGGCTTCGATAGCAGCATCGGCAGAGTCATGGTCGACGAGACCATCGACCAATTGGACCAGCACGGCGGACTTCAGAAAGACAAGCCTTCGGGTATCGAAGTGGTACGCCAGCGCTCCGAAAGGTTCGGGCCGGAGCCCGATCTTGGCGCTGCGTTCCCACTTCGCTGACGAGTCAAAGGCGAGCGGGTGGTCCGCCTGCGGTCTTTTTTGAGTTGCAGCGTCGGCGGACCCGCTAGGCATGACAGTAACGCTGCTCTAGTAGACGCCGCACATGCCGTCGATGGAGATCTCCTCGACGAGCAGTTCTTCTTCTACGAGCGCTTCTTCGACAGCGGTTACTTCTGGTTCGGTCTTTGGTTCCATGAGAATCCCCCGGGGTTAACGTACGTTGCGTGTCGATGCAACAAGTGCGATTGGAACTCGATTCCAACGTTCGACGTAGTTCTAACGGTACCGCACTAATGGGGGGCTCCCCATTTCGCCTGATTCGTTTGTCTGCGGCCGGGTCACAGTTGCTGAATGACTGGCTTACGGGCACGGCAACGCTGGCTTCAAGTGAAGCCACCAAGCTGCGCGACAGACTGATCCGAGGTGGAATGGTGCACCCGGTATTCAGCCCGGTGCCCACCAACTCGCCTGAAGTGACCTCAGCGTTCGTGGTGCCGGTGCACAACGATTCCGACGGTCTCGATCGGCTACTGGGAGTGTTGCGTTCGTACTCGCCCGAAAGCCAGATTGTCGTGGTGGACGACGCATCCGCTGACGTTTCTTCTGTGGCCGCGATCGTTGCCGCCCATGGCGCGGATTTAGTCCATCACGACGTCAACCGAGGGCCGGCGGCAGCCCGCAACACAGGCTGGCGAAACGTGCTCCAACCAAAAGTTACCTCCCCAGGGGACGTAACTTTTCGACCTGAGGTGATGGTGTTTGTCGACGCAGATGTCGTGCCGAGAGCTGCCGCAATACAAACTTTGCTTGCCCACTTTGTCGACCCAGCAGTTTCTGTTGTGGCGCCACGGGTAGCGGCTGAGCCTGGCGCCGACCGGATTGCGGCGTACGAGGCCGACAATTCGCCACTCGATATGGGAAGTGATGCAGCCCTGGTGTTCCCCGGCACCCGCACCTCCTATGTGCCGTCGGCAATGTTGGTCGTGCGAACCAACATGCTCGAGGAAGCTGGGGGTTTCGACGAGGCTATGCGTTACGGCGAAGACGTCGACATGGTGTGGCGACTCATCCAACACGGGCACCTTGTCCGGTTCGAGCCGGCTGCGGTGGCCCACCATCGCAACCGGCCGTCAGTTGCTGCGTTCGCCCGTCAGCGATTCTCCTACGGTTCCTCGGCGGCCGAGCTCTCGGCTCGCCACGGCGACAAGGTCTCGCCGCTGCAGCTTCCGGCCAACATCACCATGACCACGCTGGGCCTGCTCTTTGGCGGACGCCGACTTCGGTTGGTTGCTGCTGCGGCCACAGCCAGCAGCATCGTGGCGTTAACCCGCAAACTCATTGGCAAAGTCGACGTTCCCGTAAAAGAAGCCGCTCGGCTAACTGTCATGACGCACGGGTATGCCGTGCATGGTCTCGCTGCAGCGGCGACCCGATCCTGGGCACCCCTGTTGGTGTGGACAAGCAGGAGTCGACAGGCGCTTGCCGCCGCTCTCGTTGTCCCCGCAATGATCGACTGGTTCCGCACCCGGCCAGCGAACAATCTGGTGACCCACACCGCATTTCGGGCGCTCGACCACGGCTCGTACTGCGCCGGAGTTTGGGCTGGCGTATTGCGATCTGGCTCAGTTGCTGCTTTGCTGCCCAAGGTGCGAATTGGCAACAACTCATGACTGACTCGGAACTTCCCCTGCGCCAAGCAGTGCGGGCGCTCATGATCGACCCGACTGACCGGGTCCTCATGGTCAAGCTCTTCCTGGAACGCAACGGCTGGACCGGATGGGTCTTGCCTGGCGGTGGTATCGAAGACGGCGAAGATCTTCCGACGGCGCTCCGACGAGAACTCCTCGAGGAGACCGGCCTAGCCGAGGCGTTTATCGGACCTGTCGTGTGCCGCCGCACCCAGCGCGGCCCAGGGATTGCTCCGGGTTACGGCGGGCAGCAGGAAGATATTCATCTGGTGCCATGTCGCCAATTTGCGCTCGCGCCAGCCTTGGCTGAGCACGAACTACGGGGCGAAGGGATCGTCGACATGCGCTGGTTCACACCAGCCGAGTTACACGAGACGAACGACAAGGTGGTGCCCGAGGGGCTCGCTGAGCTCGTTGGACGGGTTCTCGAGTTCGGTGGTTCCATCGAGCCCGTGATCATCGACATCACCGAACGGCCCGCGTAGAAAGCGTTGAACGCCAGCGTGAAGTTGGGGTCTGTCGCGTTCCGCATTTTGGGAGCGCCTCATCAGAAGTGTTCACGCACTGGTGTTTGGCCTGTGCTCGACTCAGTCTTCGAGCAGAATCCCCAATTCAATTGTCAATCGTGGTGCTAGGTAGAAGCCCGTTACCAAGTGAAAATGGTCGAGACACTGCGTCTCGAACGTCCTAAGGATCAGCAGGGCCTCGAGGGCCGCAGCTATCCGGGAGGACATAACAACCGAGTTGTGCGAAAATTTCTAGGCATTGCCTTTGCATTCCCCCTGTCGTCTTCATCGTGTCGACGATCTTCCTTCTGGGGTTCTGGGGGTGTCGGCTGTGTCGTATCCCGCTCGATCTCCCTTATCACTTTGAATCGCCAAGCGGGAGCGTTGGGCGTACTGTGGCCGGATGGGTGAAGATGGTGATTGGACATGGGTGCTTGAGCGTCAATGCGAAGAGTGCGGGTACAAAGCTGATGCGCTGAGTCGAAACAAGCTTGGGCCGCGGGTTCGAGCTGTTGGTGGCGCGTGGCGTGAGTTGCTGGGGCGCGGTCCTGGCGTCCAGAGCCTTCGTGACGGTGATGACCGCACCTGGACGCCTCTTGAGTACGGCTGCCATGTGCGTGACGTATTTAAGATCTTTGAAGAGCGCAGTCGCCAGATGTTGAAGAAACGCAAACCCCCGACGTTCAAGGACTGGAACCAGGAAGTCGAAGCGGTCAAAAGCGACTACGCCGGCCAGGATCCAGCCAAGGTCGCGTATGACCTGGCATCGAACGCCGGCAAGTTCGCTGACCTGCTTGATCGGGTTGACGACAACGAGTGGCACAAGGAAGGGTTTCGGAGCGACGGTCCCCGTTTTACCGTCGAATCCTTAGCTCGTTACATGCTGCACGATGTCGAGCACCACCTGTGGGACGCCCGCGAGCAGTTGGATGGCTGAGCTGTCAGATTCTGTGGTCCCGGCCCGCTTCGCTAGTCTGAGGCGACTATGGCGGAACTCGATCACATTGTCTTTGCATGTCCCGATGTTGACGAAGGCACACGCATCATCCACGACCTCACCGGTGCTACCGCTGTTGTTGGTGGCCCTCATGTCGGCAGGGGAACGCACAACACGCTGCTGACCTTCGACGATCGCACGTACTTTGAGATCATCGGTAGTGATCCGGATCAACCTGAACCTGAACGTGCACGGGGGTTCGGCCTCGACGATCTCGA
>DNHM01000036.1 GCA_003485885.1 Acidimicrobiaceae bacterium | reverse complement strand
TGAGCGGAGCGAGAACCAGGAATGGTGCCATGGTCACCGCGAGATAGAGCACGATTCGAGGTCGGGCTGCATCGAGCGAGACGTTAAAGAACAATGAACCGGCCAGCGAGACAGCGAACATCGTTTCGCCCATGCTGTGCAGCGCTTGCACCGGCACCAATTGGGTTACGCCAGTGTCGCCGAGAAGCGGAAGGTCATCGAACCTGGCGGGTGTGAGCCGACGTAAGAAGTGCAGTGATGATCGAGAGGCGTCCGCCGGGATCATTGATCGGTGACCAGGCCCTCGGGTTCCACCTGAGTGGGCGGTTGGGTCATCACTGGTTTTCGGCCCGTTCGGTCGATTGGGAAGTGGTAACCGACGATACTTTCCGGGGTTCGGTAGATCTCGCCCCGGACATCTGCCGACCCATCTACTGCCACCCCGCCGAGCCCAACGAGGAGTCCGCCGTCGCGTACTGGCGCTCCTTCGATC
The DNA here is from genome assembly GCA_003485885.1 of Acidimicrobiaceae bacterium. Lineage (GTDB taxonomy): Bacteria > Actinomycetota > Acidimicrobiia > Acidimicrobiales > UBA10347 > UBA10347. Next base: position 3,241 of record DNHM01000036.1, on the reverse strand, counting down.
TCTTCGAGCGCTTCGATTCGACTGTCGATGAAATGGATGTCGGCCGTATCTATGAAATGACCGACGACCGCGACTTGCACAACCAGTTCGATGTCGGCTGGACCGAGGCTCTCGACAAATACGACGGGTAGCTCGTCTGGTTCTACCTCGATGGCGAACTGTGGTTCGGCGAGCACCCAGTCGATCACCAGGATGTAGGTCTCGGCCACCGGACTGACGGCCTCATCGGGATCTGACCCGCAGCTGATTACCAGTGCAGCGCAAAGGATGATGGACAGGACGGTATGCACACTCCTGACGCGACTCAGCATGTGCCCAGGTTACGCACAAGTAGGGCCTCTCTCGCTGATGAACTCCGGGCCCAGCCATCTGACCGCGTTGTCAAACCGCACCAGAGCCGTCTCGGCTAGAAGACTAAACGGCCCAAACTCTCGGCAACCACGGCTGGTTTCTCTTGCCCCTGTACTTCAACGACGACCTCGTTCATGACTTCGATCATCCCGCCTTTGATCTCGGCACGCTTGAGGGTGCTGATGGAGCGAATCAACGCTCCAACCGGAACTGGTGAGGGAAATCGGACCTTGTCGAACCCGTAGTTGATAGCCAACTTCTGCCCGTCGAGCGCTACGCCCGGAACCGGTTCGGTGCGGGGGAGATGTCCCATGATCGACAGTGTCAAGTGGCCATGTGCAATCGGCTGGCCAAACGGACCGTCATTGGCGCGTGCAACGTCGATGTGGATCCATTGATGGTCCATGGTCACGTCGGCGAAATCATTGATCCGGTCTTGGGTAATTTCCATCCAATCGGTTGGCGGTGTTGAGTCCCCGATTCGACCTTGCAGTGTCTCAAGGGCCTTGGCCATCTGGTTGTCTGCTTCGCTCACCGTTGCCTCCATCACGTCTCATGTTCCGTGTCGCATGTGCCTTGTCATCAGCCTGACACGTGGAAGCCCACGCACCACTAGTGGCGGAGCGTTACGGTTCGCGTCCTGGCAAGAATTGTTGCTTCGCCCAACCAGTGTCGAAGGGTGTGAAGAACGCAACGTCGATCACCATCGCCGAAATCATCCACGTTCCCTCGACCCGCCGATACTGGTCGTGGTAGGTCGCAGCAAGCCACAGCGCCTGATCGTGTTCTCCTTCTTCGCCGGTAATGGTGCACGGCTGGAACAGCAACCAGTCGGCGGTCGCTTCGTCACCGTCGATGGTGATGATCGGGTTCATCACCTGATGGCGGGCGATCGAGATCCGTTGAGACGCCGCCTCGAAGTGTCGATGGATTGCATCCCGCCCCTCCCGCTTCCCGAAGGTACGACCGCCGTCCCAGATGCCGTCTTCGGTGAAGAGCGCAGCGATGCCGTTGGGGTCGTACCCGTCGTCGCAGTAGGCGCAATAACGCGCCTTGAGCTGCTTGATCTCTTCGATGTCCTCGAGTCGGGTGAGTCGGGCGTCGAAGTCAGCGGTAGTCATGGTGAGGTCTCCTTGCGGCGGGTCCTGCTCATCGATACTAGTTCTCGACACTAGGAGGTCGCGGTGGTCACGACTTCCAGTCACCTTGCAGTTGGTGCCAGCCGCTGAGGTACTGTCGAATTGACGAAGATTGATCTACGAACACGACCGCTTGGGGAACACAACATGGCGTTAACGACCGATAGCCGAATCGAAAGTGCTCCTCGAGCGATTGATACACCGATCATCTCCGCGGACTCACACATCACCGAGCCGGGCTGGACGTACCTCGACAACATCGACCCCGCGTTTCGTGATCGCGCCCCGTTCATGACCGACGAAGCAGGCGAAGGTGCGTGTTTCCACGTGCCCGGCATGAGCTACAAGATCCACCTCGGTTTGCACTCAGCAGCGGGTCGTCAGTCGGATCAGCTGTCGATGAAGGGTGTGCCATTCGAGGGTCTTCACCGCGCTGGTTGGGACGCGACCGCACGGGTCGAGGCCCAGCAAGCTGACGGTGTTGATGGCGAAGTGATCTACCCATCGGTTGGCATGTTGTTGTGTAACCATCCCGACATCGATCTCAAGAAGGCAATGTTCGACGCCTACAACCGGTGGATCGCCGAGTATTGCGCGGTGGCGCCGGACCGCTTGTATGGCTGCGGGCAGACCGCAGCCCGCACCATTCCCGAAGCGATCAGCGACCTCGAAGCCATCTCTGCCGCTGGGTTGCGGGGCGTGATGCTGCCGGGCACGCCAGGCCCGGCCTACGACGGCGGCCCCGACTACGACGATCCGGCGTGGGATGACTTCTACACGGCTGCGATCGATCTCGGCCTGGTTCTGAGCTTCCATATCTTGACCGGCGAGAACTACAAACCGCGGGGCCCGAAGCTCAACACGTTCATGTCGATCATTCGAGGAAACCAGGATCTGATTGGCACCTTCGTTTTTGGTGGCGTGTTCGATCGGGTTCCTGATCTGAAGATCGTGTGTGTCGAGGCCGATGCCGGGTGGGTGCCGCATTACAGCTACCGGATGGATCATGCGTATAACCGTCACCGCAACTGGCTGAAGAGCGCCACACTTGAGCGTCGCCCCAGCGAGTACGTCGAGGATCATGTCAAGGTCACGTTCCAAGATGATTGGTCGGCCTTCCGTATGGCCGAAGCAGGGCTGCTGAAGCCCGAGCAACTGATGTGGGCGAACGACTACCCGCACAGCGACTCGACCTGGCCCTATAGCCAGGGCATGTTGGCCGAACAGACCAGTGCACTTCCTGAAGACGCTCGGGCGAAGATCCTTGGTGGCAATGCGGTAGAGCTCTACAACCTGGGCGACCTCTTCAACTGAGGCGACGTAACCATCAGCTGAACCCAAAAAGAATTCTGCAAGAAAAGTGAAAGATCACCTCGGGCCGTCAATCCCCTCTGTGAAGCCGCATGCGAGCGGCACCAACCCACAGAAGGAAAGACATCATGGAGACACAGCCCCACAACAGGACACCACATCCGAAACAAGGCCGAGGGAAGCGCATTCTGCTCCAACTACTCGCCGTCGTACCGGTCGCAGCATCGTGCACGATTGCGGTCCCGTTGCTCGCAAACGCAGCACAAGGACAGCAGCAGGTTCAGAATGCAGGCGCCCAATCCACGCAGGTTGAGGCGGCTGGGGTTATCAGCCAGACGCCCACCGAAGACAGCATCACGGTCGATGTGGCGACAGGCACGGCACCAGTCGCAACAGCACACACTGCAACAGCAACGTCGGCTCCCTCGGCACCGGCACCG
>DNHM01000233.1 GCA_003485885.1 Acidimicrobiaceae bacterium | reverse complement strand
GGCAGCCGGGTCGAGCAGCGTTGCGGTTGCGCCCTCGACGGTGAACTCAAGCGTCGAGGCCTCGTTCGAGACACCTTCGAGCGCCGTGCCCGACTCGAGCGTGATGGATGTCGTTGAGAAGCCGTCGGCCTGGAAGCTAACCGTGACTGTGCCGAGGCCGAACTGGTAGGCAGCACTTCCGCCCGGCTCGATGGTGTAGCGGAAACGACTCGTACCGGTTCGGCGAATCGCGTCAGCCATGGATTCGCCAGCGTTTGGAACCAGAGCCTCGGTGGTGAGCATTCCATCGGCTGAGACCGTAGTGATGATCGGCACTGGCACGCCATCGACCTCAACGACCCGGCCATTTGCCGTGAGCGTGAACTCTGCGGCCGCGTCTTCGATCGAGGCCCAGTCGAGTGAGGAGCCGTTGGCGGCTCGGAAGTCGACGTCGATGTAGTTCTTGCCATTGAACGTGTGATCTGGACTGTTCAACGTGTTCGCATCGATCATGCCAGCGGCAGGGTCGATAAGAGCGGCGGTCGGCGGGATCGCAACCGTAGTGACCTCTTCGGCATCGCTCACCACATTGAGTGAGCCGCCTGATGGCCCAAAGCCCATCTGGAGCTTGCCGTGAATCGTGAGGATGCGCGCTTGGTCAGGCAGATCTGCCAGAAACAACACGGTCACATCGCCGGTGGCGACGTTTGACAGGTCTGCGTACAGCTTGGCGCTAAGGCTCAGGTTGTCAGCAGCGAAGTTGAGCTTGCCCGAGATCAGGAACTTGCCATCGGTCGAAATCTTTATCATGACTTCGCCGTTAAATGCTTCCTTCGACAGGTAAAGCGAGAATAGTTTTGCGCCACCGGTGATGGTCATAGGCGAAGTAAAGGCAGCCTCGAAGCCACTCATTGCCGGGTTGGCCTTGACCAGGTTGTACTGGGTCACGACCTGTTGCTTCACCGACGCAAGCCACTCATCTGGCGAAAGGTCAGTCGGCGCCTCAAACTCTGGGTTTCGCAACTCGAACGGATCGGTAATCGATGGAAGTGTCTTGAAAAACTCGACGCCCGCCGTGAAATCGTTGATCGAAAGACCCGTGGTCGGTTCCAGCAGGATGCCACCCGGCACCGATGCGCTGATGAGCACACCGAGTGGGCCAAGCTCAGACATAGCGAATTGGATAGTGAGGCCAGCGAGGCCAGCCAGCTTAAATCCGCCTTCGACACCAATGAAGAAAACGCGGTCAGCAACTGGCGTTGTCCTATCGAATTGGTCGATAGCTGCGCCGGATTCGCTGAATTTGAGAATACCGCCAATCAAAGTTGCGTCTAGTTCACCACCGAAGATCTTGCCGCTGACGCTGACGCCGATCGATGCGATGTCGACGATCGGGAACTTTCCTTGGAGTAGCAGTGTTGGGCTGATCTTGACGCCCTCGATGAGGCCTTCAAACTCAAGACCTGCAACCGCAGGCAGACCTGTAATGCTGGCCGAGAGCGTGATCAGGAAGTCTTCAGGGGCGTTGTCAAAATCGTCCCACTCCACACCGAGAGCATGGATCTTGATTGGCAACCAGCTCGGCCAGTTGAAGCCAGAGCCGCTTGCGGAGCCAACACTGAGGAAGATGCCGAACCCAGGACGGGCGTCGAACGAGCCGTTGCCCAAGATAGCGAAGTTGCGTGCCTCTCCCCCAAGTTCAAGCGAACCGATCTTTACCTTGGCACCGACCGAGACAAACTCGACCAGTGGATCGGTACCGGTTGCGCTTGTGTCGAGCCGGAAGCCAACCGCAGTGATCGTCACGAAGTCATTGATGGACACAAGCAAGGTGTCGACTTCGAAGATGAAGCCCTTGAAGCCGCCATCGTCATCGAACTCGACCTCGATGCGCAGCGCTTCGTCGTCGACGCTGCCGTCAGAACGAACGTCCTGCGCAGAATCGCGGTCCGTCAACCGGATTGTCAGGCTGTCGTTCTCTGGGAACAGCTCAGCGCCGCCGGAAGCAATATAGATCGAACCGGTGAAGGCAAACGTCTGACCGAAGGTGACGTTGAAGTTAGTAACGCCGAAGCGGATGTCGTCGAGTGTCAGAATGCTGCCGAACTTGATGTCAGTGGTAGCAACCGTGTTGCCGTTGGCATCAGTGTTCTGCATGGTCGAACTGGCGTCGACGCCTTCGCAACCAAGGCAGAGTTCAGCGTTACCGATCGAGAAGCCGTTGCCCCGGACGATTAGGCCAGGTTTTGCGTTGTTAGCGAGCTGGGCTGCGGTCGCCGGCACGCCATTGGCGTCGACGGCAGGTACGTCTGGCATGTTCGGATCGGGGTCGAACGAACGGATGGTGCCTCGTACGGCAAACTTCGGCAAGAAGATGTTGGCTTCGTCGATACGAACGAGCTCTTGGGTGTTGTCAGCCTCGGGGTCATAACCAATGCGGATGCCCTCGGCGGTGACCTGCAATAGATCAGGGATATCGACTTCGAGCGAAGCCACATTGAGGCTCCACTTACCAGGAACTTCGACCCGGAAATTGCCGGAGAAGAGACCTAACACGTCGACACCGATGTCGAAGGTGCCGACGACGCCGATGAGATCTGCGGTGATACCGCTGCTGCCCTGGCTTCCGCCAAAGGCCAAGCTCGCACGCTCTACGCCAACGGCGATCGACAACATGACCAGGCCGTCTTTGAAGCCGAAGTCGGCCAGGCCGATGCTTGGGCCTTGCAAGGTCAGCGGTCCGAGGTTGATTGCGCCGGACTGCGAGGTTTGTCCAGCGGGGTTCGCTTCGACGGTGATTGTTTCGGTGCGAGCGACCGAGAGGGCGCCTCCCTCA
>DNHM01000341.1 GCA_003485885.1 Acidimicrobiaceae bacterium | reverse complement strand
TTCGCGCCCGGTCAGCGAAGATGTTGTTAGTTCTACTAGCAGCCTTCTCGCTCATCGCCACCGCATGTGGGGGATCAAGCAGCGACGGTGAAACGTCGAGTTCAGCTGTTGAATCGACCGAGCAGACCAGCGATGAAACAACCGCTGAACCATCAAATGAACCGACTGGCGAACCGCTCAGGGTCATGACCGTGACCACGCTCAACGCAGCCGGTCCGACCTACCAGAACATCGCAAATACAGCGCAGGCCTACGCCGAATATATCAACGCCCGAGGCGGCATCGCCGGCCGGCCACTCGAAGTCACCGTCTGCGACGAGCAGTTCGACCCTGCCGTCGCCACCTCATGCGCCCGAGAAGCGACCGAGGGAGACATGGTGTCAATCGTCGGCTCGTTCACGTTCTTTGCCGAAAGCATCGTGCCAGTCATCGCCGAGTCGGACATCACCTGGTTTGGGCCGTGTTGCCCAATCACACCGTCTGAGCTGACCAGCAAACACTCATTCCCAATCGGCAACCAGCCCATGTATGCCGTTGGTTCCGTGAAGCGAGCTGTCGACGACGGCTGTACGAGCATGAATGCCGTCATCATCGATGGCGCCCAGATCTTCATTCCGCCAATGGAAAACGCTATGGCTGCTCTTGGTCAAAGCTTCGGCGACGTCATTATCCTCCCGCCAACGGCGCAGGACTATTCAGCCGAGGTCGCCCAGGCCACCAGCAACGACGCTGACTGCGTCCTGATGGTTGTATCCGAAGGTCCGTACATCACCTGGAACACTGCCTGGACACAGTCTGGTACCGAGGCTCGCCAATACGGCCCACAAGGCAACCTCAACGAGGTGTCCGCAGCCGGTAACGAAGAAGCGACCGACGGCGACATCATCGCTGGCATGTACCCCGATATCTCGACCGCACCATGGGACGAGTACCGGTTGGCCCTCGACGAGGCTGGGTATGACACCACCGAGCTCGACTACAACAGCCTCGGGGGCATGGGTACTTGGGCAGCATTCCACGGATTCACGATCATCGCCGAAGGCATCGACGGTGAGATCACGGCTGAGTCGTTCTTCGAAGCGGCCTCGAACACATCCAACCTTGACCTCGGTGGCATGGTCCCTGACCTCGACTTCACCCAAGAGTGGACCGATGGGCTCGAAGGTTACGAACGACTGTTCAACCGCAGCGTCGTCTTCAGCACCCTCGAGAACGGAAAGGTCGTGCCACTAACGACCGAGTTCGAAGACGTTGGGGCGCTCGCGACCGGCGACGCCGGCTAGGACCCGACGCGAGGTAACCACGTTGCCTTGCGGTGACCGCTCGTTCGGTCCCGGTCAGTGGTAGTTGCTAGCCAGTCACACCAGTGGTGTGGCTGGCTAGCGCCAAGGAGTAGATAACTCAAAGGGGGAACATGGGCGAGGTCGTCAGATTCGCACTACTAGGTCTTGGTGTCGGCGCCTTGTACGCGTTCGCATCGCAGGGCCTGATCGTGATCTATCGCGGTACCGGTGTGTTGAACTTCTCGCTGGGAGCGACCGCAATCGCTGGCGTGTTCATGCAGTGGGAACTGCAATACGAGCAGGGGTGGCCGTTCCTTCTCGCTGCCCTTGTCGGTGTCGCCCTCTCTGCGTTCCTCGGGGTCTTGACCCACTGGTGGGTCATGAAACCGCTGCGGCGCGCCAGTTCGCTTGTCCGAGTGATAGCGACGTTGGGCGTGCTGATCTCGGTCCAGGCGGGCGTAGTCATTCGTTATGGCTCGCAGCCCCGTCAGGTGGACAGCTGGCTGCCTAATAATCGGTTCACACTGTGGGGTGACGTCGACATCTTTGTTGACCGCCTGATACTGCTGGGTATCGCTGTTGCGTCCGCCACCGCTCTGTGGGCGTTGTATCGGTCGAGCCAGTTCGGGCTTGCTACCGAGGCGGTGTCTGAAAGCGAACGCTCGGCATCGGCGATTGGTTTATCCCCCAACCGCATCGCGACGCTGAACTGGGCACTCGGCTCGGCCATTGCTGCAATCGCAGGCATTCTGGTCGTGCCTATCATCACCTTGCAGGTCGCAGCCATGACCTCGTTGGTCCTCGCCGCGCTGGCCAGCGCACTCGTTGGCGATTTCCGCTCCTTCCCCATCGCAACCGCGGCCGGTCTCGGGCTCGGGATCGCGCAAACACTCGTGAGCCGCTTCATCGACCAGCAGGGCTTGGGCGCATCCCTTCCCTTTCTGATCATCATTGCGGTGCTGGTCTTCCGAGGCCGGTCGTTGCCGCTGCGCGACTACTTCCTCAAACAACAGCCGATGCTGGGCAACGGCCGAATGTCATGGGACTGGACCATCTTCGGCTGCGGCGTCATCGTCTTCTTGATGCTCACCAAGGACGCCAAATGGATCGACGCCCTGACCGTGTCTCTTGGTGTCGCAATCGTGTTGTTATCAATCGTTGTGCTCACCGGTTACGCAGGCCAACTGTCTCTGGCGCAATACACGATCGCGGGTTTCGGCGCCTTTGTCGCCGGTCGCCTGGTCGCGGTCTACGACATTCCTTTCCTGCTCGGGCTGGTAGCAGGGGTTTCAGCAGCAGTGCCACTCGGTCTGCTCTTCGCCCTCCCTGCGGTTCGAACCCGGGGCATCAACCTGGCCATCGTTACGCTTGGGTTGGGCACGACCATGGAGCTCATGCTGTTCCGCAACCGCAGTTACACCGGCGGCGTTCGGGGCACCCAGGTCGGTAACCCTGATCTGTTTGGCTACGACATCAGTTCGATCAGGTACCCGGAGCGTTACGGCATATTTGTGCTTGCCATGGCCGTAATCGCGGTGTGGATGGTCTCCAACGTACGTCGGGGTCGGAGTGGTCGCCGACTCATCGCTGTTCGAACGAACGAGCGAGCCGCAGCCGCACTGGGGATCGACGTGCTCAGGGCCAAACTCTTCGCCTTTGCGTTCGCTGCTGCACTTGCCGCACTCGGCGGGATCTTGTTGGCGTTCCGGCTCAGCTCGATCAGCTATCAGTCGTTCACCAGTTTCACATCGATCACCTACGCCGGTCTCGCACTCGTTGGTGGGGTGGGACATCTCTTGGGCGCGTTCGTTGGAGCAACGATGGCCACAGCGGGTTTCAACCAGGAGATTCTCGAATCCACCTGGGGCGGTGTCGGTCGTTGGACCCAGCTGATCAGCGGTATCGCAATCCTGTTGACTGTGCTCGGGTATCAGGACGGCGTCGCTGCCGAGTGGGTGAAAATATTCCGCCTCTTCAAGAAGTCGAAGAAATGGGGCCGGCCCTACGTCATCAGGCTTGAAGATGTTGCGGACCTCAGTGCAACTGCCGACGAGACCCAGGTGCCACCCCGAGCGTTAACTATCGATGGCCTGACGGTCACCTATGGCGCTGTCACCGCAGTAAACAACGTCAGCTACGAGCTCAGGCCGGGCACGGTCACCGGCCTGATCGGCCCGAACGGCGCAGGCAAGACATCGCTCATCGATGCCATCAGTGGCTTTGCCGCCGCCGAAGGCAGCGTGCTTGTCGATGACCTTGACATTTCCAAATTGTCTCCCACCCGCCGGGCCCGATCTGGGGTAGCTCGATCATTCCAATCGCTTGAACTCTTCGAAGACTCCACGGTCTTCGAGAACCTGAGCGTGGCGGCTGATCCCCAGGACCTTCGTTCCTACCTCCGTGACTTGGTTTGGCCGGTTAACCCGCCGTTTCCTCCCGAGGTCGTGCGTGCCATCGTTGAGTTCCAACTCGACCATGACCTCCACCGCGACGTCAAGGATCTGTCCTATGGCAAGCGGCGTCTCCTGGCAATCGCACGGGCCGTGGCCATGCATCCAAGCATTCTCATGCTCGACGAACCAGCGGCTGGACTCAGTTCCTCCGAGAGCGAGGAACTGGCAGTTGTTGTCCGTCGCCTTGCCGAAGAATGGGGCATGGCAGTTCTGGTGGTCGAACATGACATGAACTTCGTCATGGGCGTGTGTGACCAAGTGATGGTGCTGGACTTCGGCAACCTCATCGCCGCCGGTCCCCCCGAAGACATCCGGTCGAATCCTGCAGT
>DNHM01000346.1 GCA_003485885.1 Acidimicrobiaceae bacterium | reverse complement strand
GACGTACGTCTAACCGCGCATGTGCGGGCTCACCTGGGTGCAGTGTTTGAACATGGCCCGTACACGACAGCACACGTGACCTCGTTCTTCAATGCACCGCCCGAGGTCCGAGCCACCGTTGTCCCCGAACGCGACGACTATGAGCTCAAGTGGGCTGAGCTGTTCGAGCAGATGTTTCCTGGGGTCGATGCACACAGTCTCCGGCTGCGTCGGTTGATCTTGTTCGGCGCAATGAATGCCACCGTCGAGTGGTTCGACCCCCACGGCAAGTTGCCGCTCGACGAGCTGGCTTCCACGATCAGCGATCAGTTTCTTAATGGAGTTACCCATCACTATGACCACGCACCGACCACACACATGAGCAGCACACTATGAATCGCATCACCTCCAAGATCGACGTCGGCTCAGCAGAGTTTCTCACCAACCGAGACACCTACCTCGGCGAACTCGCGACGCTGAAAGCCCGACAGCAGTGGGCCATCGATGGCGGCGAACGTCGCCAGAAATCGATCGAGCGTCACCTGGAACGGGGCAAGATCATGGTGCGCGATCGCATCGATCTCGTGACCGACGACAACACGCCATTCCTCGAGTTTTCCACGTTGGGTGCCTACGGCCAGTACGACGACGAAGCGCCTGGTGCAGGCGTTGTCACCGGTGTCGGGATCGTGCACGGTGTGCCGTGGGTCTTCATCGCAAACGACGCAACGGTCAAAGGCGGCAGCCTGCTGCCAATGTCGATCAAGAAACATGTGCGGGCCCAAGAAATCGCCGAAGAGAACCGGCTTGGTGTTATCTACCTGGTCGATTCGGGCGGCGCCTTCCTGCCCCTCCAGGACGAGATCTTTCCCGACAAGGACCACTTCGGTGGTTCCTTCTACCGGCAGGCTCGACTGTCTGCCCAGGGTCTTCCCCAGCTATCTGTGGTGCTTGGCGGCTGCACCGCTGGAGGTGCGTATGTGCCGGCCCTGAGCGACGAAGTCATCATGGTCGAAGGCATCGGCCGGATCTTTCTCGGTGGCCCGCCAATCGTGAAAGCGGCGCTGGGGGAGATCATCGATCCCGATGACCTCGGCGGTGCCGTGCTGCACACCCGCATCAGCGGCGTGAGCGACTACATGGCGTCGACCGAACGCGAGGCATACGGCAAACTTCGTGAGATCTGCGAGACCACAAACCAGCGGAGGGTCGATCAGCGTGATGGCTGGCTCGACTGGGTTGAGCCTGAACCACCTGCGTACGCAGCCGAAGAGATCTACGGCATCGTCAGCTCCGATGATCGCATCCCGTTCGATGCCACCGAGATCATCGCTCGTATCGTCGACGGAAGCCGGTTCGCCGCTTTTAAGCCCGAGTGGGGCGAGTCGATCGTGTGTGGCTTCGCCCGTATTTGGGGCCATCTCGTCGGCATCATCTCGAACAACGGCATCATCTTTAGCGAGTCTGCGCTTAAGGCCACCCACTTCATTGAACTGTGCGAGCAGCGCCGGGTGCCGCTCGTGTTCCTGCAGAACACCAGCGGCTACATGGTCGGCAGCGACAGCGAGAAGGGCGGCATCGCCAAGAACGGTGCCAAGATGGTTGCTGCTGTCGCCAACGCAACGGTGCCTCGTTACACCGTGCTTATTGGAGGTTCCTACGGCGCTGGCAACTACGGCATGTGTGGCCGAGGCTTCAACCCCCGGTTCCTGTTTGCTTGGCCAAACTCCCGTATCGCAACCATGGCTGCGGACACAGCCGAGACCGTCCTCGTCGACATCCGAGTTGGTGGCATGAAGGGAGCGGAAACCACCGAAGAAGAAATCGCCGAGATCCGGGCCCATATCCGGGGACAATACGAAACCCAGAGTGATCCGTACTACGCCACCAGTCGATTGTGGGACGACGGGCTCATCGACCCAGTCGACACCCGCGACGCACTCGGCTTGTCGCTCGCCCTAGCCGCCCGCCATGACAAACCCGCACCCGGCCCCGGCCTCGTGTACCGGATGTGATCGCCGTGATCTTCAATTTCGTACAGACCGTCACATCCACACAGACCTTCAACCCACATGTTGATACCCCAGGGGTGTCCACTCTTCGACGGGAACAAGCATGAGAATTCTGATTGCCAATCGAGGCGAGATCGCTCGCCGAATAATCCGGACGGCTCACCGTCTTGGCCATGAGACAGTCGCGGTGTATGCCGAACCCGATGTCGACGCTCCATTCGTCGGCGAAGCCACCATGGCGGTAGCCATCGGCCCAGCAAGCCTGGCCGATTCATATCTCTCCGGCGAACGAATCTTGGCAGCCGCAGCAGCGTCGGGGGCGACTGCAGTCCACCCGGGGTACGGCTTTCTCGCCGAGAACGCGACGTTCGCACAATCCTGCATCGACCAAGACCTGATCTGGATTGGGCCCCACCCACAGGCCATTGCCTCGATGGGTTCGAAGATCGAAGCACGCGCCATTGCCGAACGAGCTGGAGTGCCAACGATTCCGGGTTGGTCAGAATCACAGGACTCGGGGGAACTCGCTCAAGCGGCGACTCAAATCGGATTCCCGGTTCTCGTCAAAGCATCCGCAGGTGGTGGCGGCAAAGGAATCCGTATCGCACATGATTCGACCGAGTTCGCCAACGCACTGAGCGAAGCATCGGCCGAAGCACAACATGCCTTCGGCGACGGCAGCGTGATCGTCGAGCGATACGTCCAACGACC
>DNHM01000169.1:225-4946 GCA_003485885.1 Acidimicrobiaceae bacterium | reverse complement strand
CAACATGCCTCGCAGAACGCTGCACGCACCATCATTGGCCTCGTCGACAGTGCGTCGCCAGCCAGAGCTGGTACCGCAATCGTGCAGGCAGCAGAAGCTGCCCAGGCCGAGATCATGAGCGTGACATCGCGATCCTCAGCCGAACCGCCATCGTGCACCATGGTCACCGTCGTCGCCGATATCGACGGCGCCACCGCCGACGTATGTGTTGGCTGGCTCGGCGACAGCCGCGCCTATTGGCTTGCGAATGGCAAGGCCACGCAACTCACTCGTGACCATTCATGGGCAATCGAACAAGAAGACCTGGGCGAGCTTGACCGGGCCACCATCGATGCCGACAAACGAGCTCATTCGATTACGCGCTGGCTCGGCGCCGATAGTCACGACGCCCCTCCTGAGATGCAAGCACTCTCACTCGAACTTCCCGGCATGCTGTTGGTCTGCTCCGACGGCCTGTGGAACTACGCCCCCTCTGATGCCGACATCTACGACCTGGCATTCGGCGGCGGTGACGACGAACCGTCCCTCGCCCGTGCCGAACGACTCGTCGCCTTCGCCAACGAGCAGGGTGGTCATGACAACATCACCGTTGCCATTGCCGACCTCACACCCCAGACGATCTAGTCCACTCCCCGAATACCTGCTCTGCCCGCCAACCAATCCCCACAGGAGTTCCTCATGGCTGACTTCACCGCTCAGGTGTTTCAAAACGAATACCTTCCCGCCGGCGGCAACACCGTCGATGCAGTGATCACTGTCAACTCAGCACAAGGAACCGAAACCGGCTCCAGCCAAGGTCTGCTCGAAGTCATCATCGTGGACATGTCCGGGTCGATGAACGAAGATGGAGGGGCCAAAGTACGGGCCGCAAAGGCCGCAACTGCGGTGGCGATAGACGCGCTCGACGACGGTGTCGAGTTCGCAATTATCGCTGGCACTGACAGGGCGATGCAGATCTATCCTCACACCGGTACCGCTACATCTGACCCCCAAAACCGCAACGAAGCAAAGAAGACCGTCAAACGCATGCGGGCCGACGGTGGTACTGCCATCGGCACCTGGCTTCGGCTCGCGGCCGGCATTCACGAATCTCGGCCTGATCTGATTCGCCACAGCCTGCTGCTAACCGACGGCAAGAATCAACATGAGTCCGATCAGGTGTTGCGGGCATCGATCGATGCATGCGTCGGACTCTTCCAATGTGACTGCCGAGGTTTGGGCGTCGACTGGAACGTCGACGAACTCCGCCTGATTGCAAACGCGCTCCTCGGCACCGTCGACATCATCCCCAGCCCGAGTGAGATGGAAGCCGAGTTCGAGCGAATCATCGCCAACCTGATGAAGAAACAAGTCGCCGACGTCGCGCTGCGGCTCTGGAGCCCCAAGGGCGCCAACATCGAGTTCCTCAAGCAGGTATCTCCCAACATCGATGACTTGACCCCGAGGGCCATCGCTGTCGACGCGCTGACCGACGATTTCCCGCTCGGGGCCTGGGCCGGCGAAGAGAGTCGCGACTATCACCTGCGGGTCAAGATCCCCGCAGGCACAGTCGGCGACGAACGGCTCGGCGCCCGAGTCATGCTTGCGCTCGATGGCCACGCCGAACCGATCGCCTTGGTGCGAGCGATCTGGACAAACGACGAAAACCTATCGACCCGGATAAACCGTGAAGTTGCTCACTACACCGGCCAGGCGGAACTCGCTGACGCAATCCACGACGGCCTGGCAGCTCGAGCTGCTGGCGACGATGACGCTGCGACGATGAAACTTGGTCGCGCCGTGCAACTGGCCCACGAGACCGGCAACGAGGCGTCGGTGCGGTTGCTTCAAAAGGTCGTTGATGTTGACGACCCAAAGACGGGAACCGTACGGCTGCGTAAACAGGTCGACGATGCCGATGCGATGGCACTCGATGTTCGTTCAACCCGCACCGTGCGAGTGGGCAAGAACTCGTGAGCACGGCCTGCCCAAACGGACACGCGTCCGAATGGGCCGATTGGTGTTCAGTCTGTGGTGAACGTTTAGCCGAGGTAGAAGGTGGCGCCTCGGCCGTACCGGCTGCGATCGCTCCTGCCGCGGCGATACCTCACCCAGTACCGCCGTCAGCATCGCCCCCGGCGACAGCGGGGCCCACGTGCCAGAACTGCGGCGTGTCGCGTCATGAACACGATGTGTTCTGCGAGAGCTGCGGTTACGACTTCGCAAGTGGTTCGTTACCCGAGGGTGCGCAAGGTGAATCAGCAACCACACAACAGGCTGTGACCGCACCGATGCACGTCAGAGTCTCGGTGGATCACGAGTTCTTCGCTGCAAGCGTTGGCGACGTCGACCTCACCGTGCCAGACCCAATCCCTGAGCAGAAGATCGTGCCGCTTGCAGGAATTCGGATCCTCATCGGCCGGACAAGTACGAGCCGAGGCATCTTCCCCGAGATCGATGTTCGGTCACTGACCGATGACCCTGCGGTGTCGTCACGTCATGCAATCCTCGAACGCGATGTCAGCGGCAACTGGACGCTGACCGACCTTGGATCCACCAACGGCACATTCCTCACCGCCGATGCTGATGCCGCGATTGAAGCTGGCGAAGCTCTCCCGATCGCAGCAGGCACCTCCCTCTATCTGGGTGCCTGGACCCGACTGGATCTCACCGCCACCACCTGACCGGCCCTCAGCCTTAGGTATCTACAGAGCCCTCCGCAGCTGGTTGAGAGCTCCCAGAGCCACCGATACATGAGCGAGATCGCGTTCTGGTGCAGTCTCGATCTCGGCGAAGGTGCGTTGGCATCGCTCGGCAGCGATCTGGTTCGAGCGGAGCCACGACTCGACTTGCGCCTCTGGTGGTTCAGCGCCATCGCCCGACGACAACACCGCAGCGGCGAGTTCAGCCCGTTCACGGAAATACTGATCGCGCAACGCACCACGGGCCATGGTCTGCCAGTGATCATCTCGAGGCAACGCCACCACCCAGTCACGCAACGGTCCAAGCCCCAGGCGTTCTTCGAGCAGTCGATGGATCGCCGATACGACCTGAGGTTGCTGACCGGTGCGATGAGCCACAGTCGCAAGGTCAAGGAAGCCGTATGCGGGGCCGAGTGCCATGACCCGACCGGCCAAATCACCTGAGATACCGGCTGCGATGAACGTCTGTGCGTCGGCAGCGAGGTCATCTGCTGGTTCATCGCCGATGCCGGGTTCACTGAGCGAGGCGACCGAGCCGTGGTAGCGACCGGCAACAGCTACGACATCGAGCGGCTGTGCTTCGTTACGGAGTAGCCAGCGAGTCGCTCGTTCGCCGAGCCTGGTGACTTCGAGTTCAAGCGTCGTCACCGCTGCGGCATCAACGCTGGTTTCGATGGCTCGTAATTCATCCCACAGCTGGTTGAGCTCAAAGATCTGCCACGCAGCAAGATGTGCCAGCGCGATATCGGGCGCAGTCGCCGAGGTCTCCTCGCTCAACCGGTGCATGATCGTGATGCCGCCCCGGTTGACAATTTCGTTCGACAGCAACATTGCTATGAGCTCACGGCGCAGTGGGTGATTAAGCACGAGGTCATGGTGTTCGGCGCGGATAGCCGTCGGAAAGTAGCTGAGCAGCAACTCATCGAACACCGCATTCTCGGGGATTTCACCGGCGACCAAGTATTTGGTGATGCTGTTCTTCGTATACGCCAGGAGCACAGCCAACTCTGGCCGGGTTAGGCCAAGCCCGGCGTCCTTCAGATTGCGCATCTTGTTGCTGCTTGGGAGCATTTCGACGACCCGGTTCAGGCCTGCTGTTACTTCGAGCGATGCCATGAGCCGCTCGTGCACTTGGACCATGCCGGGTGCTTCAGCGACCGCTGCTGACAACGCACGGTTCTGGGCATAGTTGTTCTCGAGCACAAGGTCGCACACTTCATCGGCCATCGATGACAGCAACACATTGCGCTGCTTACGGGTCATGTCACCATTGTGTTCAGCCACCGCGAGCACAATCTTCAGGTTGACCTCATGGTCAGAGCAATCGACACCACCGGAGTTGTCGATCGCGTCGGTATTGATCCGGCCGCCGTGGCGGGCGAACTGAATTCGTCCGAGCTGACTCACCCCCAGGTTGCCGCCTTCGGTGAGCACCTTGCATCGCAACTCATCGGCGCCGACCCGGACGCTGTCGTTACCCCTGTCGCCGACCTCCACGTCGGTCTCGGTGGAGGCCTTCACATAGGTACCAATGCCACCGTTCCACAACAGATCGACGGGGGCTCGAAGCACCGCTCGGATAAGTTCGTCGGGCGTCAGCCCGGTCACATCTTGATCGAGCCCAAGTGCGTCAGTCATTTGTGGTGACACCGCTATCGACTTTGCGCTCCGGGAAAAGACACCTCCACCCTCGGACATAAGCGATGTGTCGTAGTCCTCCCAGCTGGAGCGGGGCAGGTCGTACAACCGCTGCCGCTCGACGAAACTGGCTGCTGGGTCTGGATCAGGATCAACAAACACATGTCGATGGTCGAAGGCGGCTAGCAACTTTGTCTTGTCGCTCCGCAATAGCCCATTACCAAACACGTCGCCCGACATGTCACCCACGCCGACCACGGTGAATGGTGTGCGCTCCGGATCGAGACCCAGTTCACGGAAATGGCGCTCCACAGCAACCCACGCGCCCCGGGCAGTAATGGCCTGTGCCTTGTGATCGTAGCCATCACTTCCGCCGGAGGCGAACGCATCGTCGAGCCAGAA